>CALEYM010000453.1 GCA_937926185.1 uncultured Bacteroidota bacterium
CACCGTCCTGCGCGGACGGATAGTAGATGAGACTGGTGAAGCGTTGATCGGCGCTACCCTGAAAATATTGCGGGGTAAAGAATTCGTTCGCGGGATTATAACAGATTACAATGGAGAATATCGTATACCGGTACCGCCCGGCAAATACAACCTTGAAGTCAGTTATACCGGATTTCAAACCTGCAAAACGAACGATATCGTAATCCGGGAAAATATGCTGAATACCGTCGACGTGAGCCTTGCAGCGGGCACGATGCTGACGGAAGTGGCCATTCAGGAATTCCGGGTACCCTTGGTAGAGCAGGACAGAACCCAGGGCGGGCAAACCCTGACTTCGGATCAGATCAGAAACATGCCGACCCGCAGCGTAAACGCCATGGTGGCAACAACCGCGGGAACAAGGTCCATAGATAGGGGTGAACGCCTGGTTGCCAAAGAAAAAAAATCGGACACTGTCAATTTTTGGGCCGGCGACGCCTGGGGACTGGCCGGTAAAGCCAGCCGCAGATCGGCTTACCCTGCAACGCAACGCTACGCGCGTGCCCGGGAATTTTATGTTCCCCAATACGACCAACAGCAGCCGATGGCAGAACGCGACGATTTCCGCCCCACGGTTTACTGGAACCCTTCGGTAAAAACGGGCCGCGACGGCAAGGCGCAGGTAGAGTTTTATGCCTCCGACGCCATCACCAATTTCCGCGCCACGCTGGAAGGCGTATCGCCCAATGGCCAGGCCGGACGGCAGGAAGCGCGGTTTTTTGTACAAAAACCGGTGAATATTGCGCTGAAAACCCCGGCCAGCGTCGTTTCCGGCGATATTTTGCGTTTGCAAATTGCCCTGACCAACCATACCGCCCTGCCGGCAAACGGCGTACTCGACGTGCAGGCGCCGGCGCATTTTATCCTGGCAAATCCGATTCCCGAAACGGTCAGCGTTGCGGCGGGGGAAACCAAAACGGTATCGGTGGAATACAAGGTCGGGCAGGCTGCTTCGCCGGAGCAAACAATAAGCGCGCGTTTTCGCGGCGCCGAAACCTTTGAAGACGCTTTTGAAACAAAAATTGCTACACTCGAGCGGGGCTTTCCGGTCAAACGGGTCATTTCCGGCAACGGCATGCAAAACATGTTCAATATCAGCCTGAACGACCCGGTCAGCGGCAGTTTGTCGGTAAAACTGACCGCCTATCCCAACCTCCTGAACGACGTGCTGAAAGGCATGGAGCGGATGCTGCGCCAGCCTTCGGGCTGTTTCGAGCAGGTGTCGAGCAGCACCTACCCCAACCTGCTGGTTTTGGATTTAATGCGCCAAACGCAAACCGTTTCGCCGGAAGTGGAAAGCCGCGCCCTTGCCCTGATCGAAGACGGTTATAAAAAGTTGGCGGCTTACGAATGCAAAGACGGCGGCTTCGACTGGTGGGGCCGCAGCCCCGCCCATGAAGGTCTGACCGCCTACGGCATCATGGAGTTCAAAGACATGTCGAAGGTATTTCCGGTGGATCAACAAATCATTCATCGTTCCGTGCAGTGGCTGCTCGGCCGGCGCGACGGCAACGGCGGCTGGAAGCGCCGCGACGACTGGCACGGCTGGCACAGCAACGGCGTTATCGGCGCCTATATCGCCTGGGCGGTGGCCGAAGCGGGTTATGGCGCGCAATTCCGCGCCGAAACCGATTTTGCCTGTCAAAAAGCCATCGAATCCGGCGACCCGTACCAGATCGCCCTGCTCGCCAATGCCCTGGCCCTGCAAAACGATCCCCGGCTGCCGTCTTTCATCCGTTTGTTGCTGGATAAGCAGGATGAAAACGGCGTTTGGGCGGGTAAAACCCACTCTGTCATGGGCGGCGGGGGGAACAATCTGAAGGTCGAAACGACGGCGCTGGCCGTGCTGGCGCTTTTGAAAACGGGAAGGGCGCAGGATGTCTCGGTGTCGAAAGCCATTGATTTTTTGGTAAAATCCAAAACGGAATACGGCTATGGCAGCACGCAAAGCACAGTGCTGGCCCTGAAAGCCCTGACGGAATACGCCAAAACCGGTTCCGCGGCCCCGGCAGACGGCACGATCGTCGTGCAAATCGACGGAAAAAGGGTGGCAGAACAATCGTATTCGGCCAAAAACCTGAACGCGCTGGTCATCGGCGACCTGGAAAAGTATTTTTCGGAAAATAATGCCAACGTGGAAGTGTTTTTCGAAAACACCGATCAGGCCATCCCTTTTGATCTGGAAATGGAATACGCCACACGGCTACCGCTGAACGCGCGGAATAGCCCGCTTTCGTTCCAAACCCTTTTAGCCCAGAACGAAACGGCGGTCGGCAACACCGTCCGCCTGAGCGCCGTGCTTAAAAATGAAACCGGCTCGGCCCTGGCTTCGCCCATGGTGGTACTGGGCATTCCAGCCGGACTCACGCTCCAGCCCTGGCAACTGAAACAACTGGGCGAGCAGAAAAAATGGGATTTTTACGAGCTGTGGGACGGTTTCGCGGTTTTCCATTTCGAGTCGCTTGGGCCCAATGAAACCCGGCGGATCGACCTCGATCTGCGCGCCGACATCAGCGGCGTTTTTGAGGCGCCGGCCAGCCAGGCGTTTTTGTACTATGACAATGAGCAGCGGGTTTGGAGTAAGCCGGAAACCATTACCGTGCGTTAGATGATCAACTGCAACTAACGATTGGCGGAATGTTAATCTGAAGCATTCCCTTTCATCTGAACTTTTTACTCCATATACTTGCAAAGGATTTGGCCCCTGCGCGCAAAGAAGGCTAAATCGGCGCCATATTGGCCAGATAATCTCCTTTCGGTGATCCGCACTGTTTTCATGGAAATAATTCCCGGCCGGTTACCCGGCGGAAGAAACAAGTTTTTCTCACTCTAAACCTCTTTCACATGAAAAAGAAAGCAGAACCAAACCGCATTGCTTTAAGCGATTCCTCCCAGCGTTGTACCGGCGAAAAAGGTCAAATTCCGTCTTCTCCTTCCGGTTTACCTTGGGGGGGGGGGTAAAACTACCCAATCTAAACCTTAAAAGCCAAATACCTTTAATAATGATTTTGCTTACCGCTTTTGTCGCACCCCGTTTGTGGGGCCAAACTTGCGATTGCTCTTCATACCCAACGTACAAATGTATCAAGTCGGCTGGGAGAACACTGGATCAACTAATAGACGACGGCGATCTTGAGGATTATGATGACGCGCCGGGAACGGCCCAGTATATTGTTGTGGAGGACGAGATAAGTTTTCACGATCCGGGCGATCCCCGGCCATACGTTTTTGCATCGGGATCACAGATCGTCTTGCTGCCGGGCGCCGGGATGTCCGTACGCAAAGAAGTAGTTTTTAACCAGGTTAATATGACGGGTTGTGCCACGCCATGGCTGGGTATACAGGTTTATCCAAGCGGTAGGTTGCGGCTGATAGGCAGTCTGATAGCCCAGGCTTGCGAAGGAATTATCCTAAGTCCAAATTCCATGTCCGAGATCATACAAAATACATTCATCAACAACGGTATATGTATCCAGGCTTCCGGCAAGATCAGCCTTTTGGGCAAAGGTATCGCCCATAATACCTTCGATGGCAATAATTATAGTATTACGCCATGTTATGGCGTTAGTGTCCGATCGGCAATTGTTTTAAACAATATCCCACATATTACCATTGGCAATCCGTCCGGAGACGGCGACCCGAACGAATTTATCAATTACTTCGGCATTTCTGCTACCAATTCTAATATTGACGTTTACAATTCAACGTTTAAAGACCGCCCAGAAGGAGCGGGTATTTTGCTGCGAGGCGTCGGGGCTGTATACACCGCTAATATCCGCGGATTAGGAAGCAATGCAACAGACTCTGTTTTTATTGAAAATTACCGTGTGGGGATAGATGCCAGAAACTACAATTTGAAAGTTGAAAATGCCAGTTTTCTGACCGCCAGTGACCGCGGTATGATCAGGGTTGCGGAAAGCCCCCTTCCTTCCATTTTGACTTTATCAAACAACCGTTTTACGGGTTTCACATTATCGGCCATCGATGTTTCCACATCTACCTTTTGGAACGCGCAAATCAAAGAAAACAAATTTTTTGACAATAATGACCTCAGTTTTCTAACAAACGGGATCCGCTGGATAAAGAATCAGGTTGTCGGCGCAAATTCCGTGGCTGAAATTTCAGACAATCATTTTTTCGACGAAGAAAAAGTAGACACTACTTCCGCTTCAGATCATTACCATAACATCGGAATAAACGTGAACACGTCTTCCAAGCTCAGGATAGAGTACAACAACTTTTACCAAAACTACGATTCCGAAGACGAACACACATACCAGGGTATATGGCTCAATGCATCGCCTGACAATATGATCCGGAGCAACTTGTTTCTTGGCAATTACGGGCCTTCTCAAAATAATGATTTCTATTACCGCGGCATCGATGCATGGGAATCCGGCAACAATCTCGTCGCCTGCAACTACGTTGGAGAACTGGACAGAGGATTCAGATTTCAGGGACCCGCCTGCGACAAGACCACTTTCCGGCACAATACCATGGAATACAACCAGACAGGCTTGTATCTTGTGCCAGGCACTATTCTCGGTCCTCAATTCGAGCACGAAAACAAATGGCCCGGCAACCTGCCGGGGAACGGCATAGCCGAGGCGCATTTCGATGGAGCGCCAGGGCAGGGCTTAGTTTTCATGTCCAGATTTTCGATCAACTCGCCTAATCCGGGCTCCAAATTCTGGGCCGACCCAAGGATACCGGCGGATGATTGGTTCGTCGATTCCAATGGAGAAGAAGGCGATATTGAGCACTGCTACAGGACGCTACCGCTCCCGCCGACTGTTTCCGACGAACTGAGTATAAGCGGCGATTTCGAAGCTTACAAGAGCTATCCTGCCTCGGAATGGGAAGCCGAGTTACGGGCTTTCGGCTCCATAGACGAGAATCCCGGTCTTCTCGCCGGCGCTACCCCCGAGGCAGAGTTTTACAACGAACGCGATACGGCAAACCTTGGCAAATTGTACCGGGCCATGAAAGACTGGGCCGGTATAGGCCGGTTGACAACGGGTTTTGAAACTGCCTGGGGCGCAAATGCTACGGCCATTGCTTACAAACTCGACACGGTCACAACTTGGGTGGCTGCCATGGAAGTCGCGGCCGATACGGCGCGGGAACCGATCGCCCTGGCGCTCGACGCGTTATACGAAGATATGGCCGAACTTCAGGAAGACAACGAGAGCCTCGCAGACGAATACCTGGAGGATGTCGCCGACCGGGCCGACCAGTTAGCATTGGACTTAGAAAATATCACTGCCGAAGAGACCTGGGAACAAAACCTGAAATCAGTGCTGCTTATCTTCACGGAACGCTTGCTGGATACGGAAGAATCGGCCTGGGACACGGCCCACTACGAAACCCTGTTGTCCATTGCAGGGCAATGCCGGCATGAAGGCGGCATCGGGGTCGTGCTGGCCCGCGCGGCTATCGAACAATTCGATTACGACGACGAGGATATGTGCCCGGGCTTTTCCGAAGAGCGCATCAGCGCCGTCTCAGCCGTCGGGCGACTAAAAGCAGAAATTTCGCCCAATCCCGCCGCGGACCGGTGCCATGTCGTTTTCGACAGGCTCGTGACCGGAACCCTGGTCGTACGAAACCTGCACGGCCAGGCGGTGCTTAGCGCTTCTGCCGCTTCTACTTCCGCCTTCGATCTCGATACCGGGTATCTTCCTGTCGGACTTTACATGCTCGAAGCCCATGTATTCGAAGGCCGGCAATTCCTTGCCCGGCTTGCCGTCGTCCGCTGATCTTAAGACGCTCAAAAAGGGTCTGTTACCACTTGCAATGATAGCAGACCCTTTTCCCATTTACTTTTCCTATGCAACCACTTATGTACGCGAAATACTATAGGCAATTCATTATAACGCTGATGTTTTCACCAGCAATGTCTTTTGCTCAAAAACACGACTACAACTGGATTTTTGGCTACGACAATGCTTCCTTTAATACGTTTAAATGGGGCGGCGCCAATATTAATTTCAATACCTCTCCCCCGGCACTTTACCCTGAGCGTAAAAAAATTGATATGGGGTTTTATTGTGGCGCGTGCAGCGACTCGTCCGGTCATTTAGCCTTCTATACCAACGGCATATCCATTCGGGATACCACGCACAACATCATGCTCAACGGCGACACTATCAATCCCGGACCGGTCTGGAACGACTGGCAGAAATTGTCTTATCCCAACGGGCCCTTTTGCTTTGCCCTGCCGGCCCCGGGGGGAGGCGACCGGTATTACTTTTTCCACATGGGTACGGAGGTTACCTCTGCGGTCATCACGTCCCCTTTTTATTATACCGTCATCGATATGAAGGGGAACCAGGGCGTAGGGGCGGTGACGGAAAAAAACCGGGTGTTGTTGCCGGCTGGCGGGGATTATATCTCCCCCGTGGCGACCAAGCATGGCAACGGGCGCGACTGGTGGGTCATTACCGGCGCGCTTTCCAAGCCCGTGATCTACGTCTTCCTGCTCGACCCGGACGGAGTGCACGGGCCTTTCGAAACCGAAATGGCCTTCGACTTTCCGGGCGACGAGTACCAGTCCGTCAACGCCATGTCGCCCGACGGGCGCACGTACGTCCGCTGCGACGGCATCAACGGCCTGCATATCTACGACTTCGACCGCTGCAGCGGCGCGCTCGGCGGCCTGCGCGTCTTGCCCTTCGTAGATCCGGATTTTTTCGGGTTCGCCACGGTGTTCGCGCCCGATTCCCGGCACCTTTACGTATCTTCCCGCCGCTTTGTGACCGTGCTGGACCTGTACGCGGCGGATGTCGCCGCCACCCTCGACACCCTGGCATACTTCGATGGCCAGGCTTCTCCTTCATTGCCATTCGTCACCGGGTACTGGAACCCCAACCTCGGGCCGGACGGCAAGATATACTACGCCACCACCAACAGCACGATGGCCATGCACGTCATCCACGACCCCGACCTGCCGGGTTTGGGTGCCGACGTGCAACAGCACGGGCTGGCCCTGCCCAAGCTCAATGATGGTACCATGTGTCTGTTCCCTAACTACCGGCTGGGGGCGTGGGCCGGCTCGCCCTGTGATACCCTGGAATACCAGGGGCCGGGCGGCGGCTTCGAACACCGGGCTTACGGGCCGCCCGCACAACGGCGCGACCAGGGCGCTTACACCTTGCTGCCTCCGATAGGCAAACCTTCGGACAAGCCCCGCGTAAAACCGCCTGGCATAGCGGAAATTGCGCTGCGGCGGCTGGCGGAACAACGCCGGGAGCAGGAAGCCGGGGATGGAAAGGAGTGGGATAATCATTTGGAGAAACACTAAAAAAAACGGATTATGAAACTATATTACAAACCGTCGCTTATCATTTTTTATATTGCGTTTAGTAATATTATGGCTGCCCAGCATCCCGGACGGCTCTGGTTGGCGGGGTACGACGAATTTCCGGGCGCTCCCGGGTACGGTCACGCCCAGATACGGGTATTGAACGATACCGTGCTCGTGGAACCCGCGGCCTTGGCGTTCAATTTCGAAAGCACCCTGGCGGTCATGACCGGTACGAACGACAATCTGCTTTTTTACACAAACGGCTGTGAAGTTGCCAACCGCCAGCACCAGGTCATGCCCAACGGAAGCGGGTTGAACCCGGATGATATTGGCAGCCTGGTATGTCCCTGGAAAGGTTATATCGTGCCACAGGGGACTATGACGCTGCCCGATCCCGGCAATTCCGGGCGGTACTACCTATTACATACAGGCGCGTCCTACGACCCGGTGCGCAAACTGCGCCTTGGGCCGCTGTACTATACTGTGATAGATATGGCGCTGCAAAACGGGCTGGGCGACGTATCCTCAAAAAACAACATATTACTGGACGGCGATCTCGGAACATTCACATCGGTTCGCCACGGCAACGGACGCGACTGGTGGATTATCGTGCCGGTATTCGGTAACAAGGTTTGGCACACCTTTTTACTTGGGCCGGACGGCTTTTTGCATAGGCCCGCTCAATCCGTACCTTTATCATTGCCGACTTGTGAAAAGCATGTCGGCACGGCCGCTGCGCTTCAGGGCAACAGAGTAGCTAACTGGGGCGATTGCAAGGTCACTATACTTGATTTTGACCGCTGTTCCGGTATCTTGGGCAATGCACTGGAATTGCCCGCTCCCACGCACTGGATTCCAGGCGGCGGAATCGCTTTTTCTCCCAATGGCCGGTACCTGTATGCCAGCTCGCAAAACGTGATCTTTCGCGCAGACCTGCAACCCAACCCACCGGACGCGATACGATTGGATACTGTCCGTTTTTCTTACGACCCACTACGTCAAAGTCCGTTCGATGTGCCGGGCAATACGTTCCACTCCTTAGTAACTGCTCCCGACGGGCGTATTTATGGTAACATTCCGTCGAGGGCTACTCACCTGCACGTATTGCGCAACCCCGACAGCGATACCATAGGGATAGAGGAACTAGACTTTCGGGCGCGCGGCGTACCCCTTCCGGTGCAAAATGTCCGCACGCTTCCGCACCTGCCCGAATACAGCCTGACGAGTCTTCCCGGCAGCCCTTGCGATACGCTCGGTATCGTCAGTGTGCAGAAGACGCCCGTTACGCCCCCTGCTTTCCGCGTACTGCCTAACCCTGCCCAAGACTTTTTACGTGTGGACTGCCCGGACTGTTCCTCCGGGACGTTGCGCGCCGTACTGTATAATGCACAAGGCGTTGCCGTAAGCAATATGAAACAGGCTGGCAGTCAATTGAATATGTGGATTTTCGATCTGCCGGTGGGCGTTTATGCCCTGCAACTGTGGCATGACGGGCGATATGCCGGAAGTAGGCGGGTAATGGTGGCTCGGGGAAAGGAATAAAAATCTCTTTTTTTCACAATCCTTTAACCTCCACATTCAACTTCCCCCTGGAAAACAGATCGACCCGGATGCCCGATGCGGTGATCCGGGTTTTTTCTACGGTGATGCTGTCCACGGTTCCGGTGAGCACCACGCCGGGTTGTATCTGGTAGTAGTTCAGGGTTTGTTGCACGGATTGTTTCAGTTCGCTGATGTTTTCGTCCAGGGGAAACATCATGGCTTCGCGCATGCGTTTTTTAATGGGGCCGGAAAATAACCAGGCCGCCGATTTGAGCAAAAAATTGCGGGTTTCGGTGTGAAAATCGAGGTCGGCGATCTCGATCCGGTTTTTCTCCGCGTTCATCACCGGTTTCCCGATGAAATAAATGTTGCCGTTGAAAGAGCCGCTGAGTTTGGAATTGACCACCACGCGATCGTTGTTGCCCCAAAGTTGCAGGTCGTCGACGGTCACTTTTTTACTGCCGGATTCGAATACCTGCCCGACCATCATGTTTTTGGCGAGCCGTTCGGCTTCGGGAAACGGCACGTCGGTGGCAATGCGCACCTGGAATTCTTCGGGCGCGTCGCTGATATGGGTCAGGTTAGGCAGGTTGGAGTTTTCCCGGAATGCCGGTTTTTCACCGAAAGTCACGTCGTTCAGACAGTCCACGGCAATTTTGGCGCGGATGGTGTTCCAGTCCGACACCAATGGCGTGATACCGATGGAGAGCGGGGTGCTTTTGATCCACATCCGGTATTGCTCGTCGAGCAGCACGGGCGCCTGCAGGGCGGTCCAGGCTTCCTGGACGTAGGGTTTGAGGCTGAATTGCTGGCTGACGGCACGGTCGAGGGTCTGGCTGAGCGTTTTTTTGCTGCGGTTGAGGGCCAGGTTGGCCAGTGTCTCGATGCCAAGGTCGCCGATGCCGGTTTTCAGCACCGGTTTGGCCAGCCATTCGTGGTATTCCACCTCGGTTGTGGTGCTCAGCGACCAGTCGGGGTTGAGCGAGTAGGTGGTTTTCAGGTTTAGGGCCAGTTCGCCTTCGGCCTCCGCGGCGCCGATAAACAGTTTTTGTTTGGCCCATATTTTTACCGGCACGCGGTATTTCAGCGCGCTGCCGCTCAGCGACATGGTGATCGGCTGGATTTTGGTCACTTTCATCATCAGGTCGTCCTTGCCGTTGTCGGTGTAAGAATTGTCCTCGTACAGCACGCCCTGCAGGCGGTTGTTGATGCTGTTCACCAGGTCGTGTACGGAGATGTTGACCGGAATGGTGATCGTGGATATCAGCGGCGCTTCGGTAACCATGTTGTACTGTTCGCCCGGATGGGGTGCGCTGGCGTTTTTGGCGGATTTACAGGAAAACAAACCCACGAGGGCTAAAGTAAGTGAGATCGTGCAATACCGCATCGTTTTTAAATTACCATTCATTTAACCAAAAATTCACCTCAGAGGTGGCCATCTTAACCGGTAAGTTTATGATTCAAATCGAATTACATCCAGAAAGTGGCCCATAAGATGGTCAAAATCCTGATCGGTTGTCAGTAACGTAGCCTTTAAAATAGAACCGGTTGCTGCAATCCAAAGGTCGTTCTTTCCCATGTTTCGGGATGAGGTCGGCAGTACCCTATTAGGCAATTTACCCTGGCTATAAGCATCAATTTCAGCATAACGTTCGATAATATCTTCCCCAATTATTCCAACAATGACAAAATCCAAAAATGCATTTTGAAGCGCAGCAAGTCGGGAGGCCCCCCAATTGTTTTGAATGGAAATTGACCGGATTTCACCTATGGAAACGATTGAAAGCAGCAATGTATTTCCAGATGCGAAGGGGTTGATTTGGGCGTCTATTTTCTTTGAAAGAGGCGTTCGCCGCAAATAGTGTATAAGGATGTTCGTATCAAAAATATATTTCATTGAGTTAACTGAGATATTAGTTCCTCGATCGGCTCTTGAATGTCCATTTGTGAAACAGCCGCCTCAAAATGCTGGCGGTCAGGTCCTTGATATTTTTGCTCTGCGATGAGCTGATTTAAATCAGTTTTGGATCGGACAGGTGCAGCCAAAGTTATTAGAATTAAATCATCACGGGTAAGCAGCTGAGCAGTGAGCAACTTCTCTAATACGCCAAGCAACTGCGCATCCTTGAGCAAAGTGATGCGATTGATCAATCTTATTTTAAGATCATTTAAAGCTTCTCCCATAACAAAGAGTTTGAGGACAAATATAGGCGGATTTTCTGAGTCGTTGGAAATTCCCCCTGCAACATTTACATTTGTCGCCAAGCAAGCCAGCGTCATGATCGAAAACACTGTTTACATGGGCGTCAACGCACCTAAAATTCACCAACGTATCATCGGGCAGTTGATGATGCGGCTCGGCATGTTGTATTACATCGAGAAAAAAATCCCGTTCGAACCATTGCCGGAAACCATGATCGATGAAAGCCAGACCAGCCCCACGCTGGATATTTTGTTGTTTGACAATAAACAAAAACAAAACCGCGCGATCATCGAGATCAGCGGCAATACCGGCGCGCGGCGCGATTTTGAAAAAGTAAAACAACTGGTAGACGAATACGGCGTACCGGAGGGCTTCGTGTATAACTACGACACCGGACAATGGCGTAAATACCGGCTTGGCGTAGGCGAGGATGTTGAAAAACCGTCTTTCAGCGAAGAAATACAGTTGGATTTGGGCGCCTTACTGTAATCGGTACTTGTTTGATCAATCTTACCTACCCTATGTCAGAATTTACAAAACCGTCGACTCAGGCGGAGTTCGAGGCGAATTTCCGGCAAATCAAACCGCTGATGAACGAAACAGAGGCGTATTACGAGAGTTCGCGCTGCTTGTTCTGCTACGACGCACCCTGCGTAAACGCCTGCCCGACCGGTATCGATATTCCGCTGTTTATCCGGCAGATCAATTCCAAAAACGACCTGGGCGCGGCAAAAACGATCTACGACGCCAACTATTTCGGTTTTGCCTGCGGCAAGGTGTGCCCCACAGAGGTCTTGTGCGAGGGCGCCTGCGTGTACAACCATTCCGGCGTAAAACCTATTGAAATCGGGCGTTTGCAATCTTATGCTGCCGCCAAAGCGTTGGACAAGGATAAAAAGTTTTACTCTGCCGGCGCTCCCTCCGGCAAAAAAGTCGCCGTGATTGGCGCCGGGCCGGCAGGCATCAGTTGCGCCTGCGAACTAAGCCGGCATGGCGTCGAAGTGGATATTTTCGAGGCCAAATCCATGCCTACGGGGCTGACGCTGCACGGCGTGGCGCCCTATAAAATTACCAATACGGAAACCCTGGCGGAAATGGCCTGGCTCGAACGGCAATTCGGCTTCCGGGTATTTTACAACCGCGGGATTTCCACCGCGCAGGACATTGAGCATCTGGAAAAAAACTACGACGCCATCTTCATTGGCATCGGCCTCGGCGAAACTGCCGGCCTGCATATTCCCGGCGAAAACCTGGAAAATGTGTTGGGCGCCGTCGAATTTATCGAACAACTGCGGCTGCATCAGCACCGGGTGTCGTTGCCCGGCAAAGTGATCGTGCTGGGCGGCGGCAACACCGCGATGGACGCCGCCAGCGAAAGCGCGCGGCTGGGCGCAAACCCGGTGCTGCTTGCTTACCGGCGCGGCAAGGATGAAATGGGCGCCTACGGATTTGAGTACGACCTGGCTAAAAACGTGGGCGTAAAAGCTTTGTTCAATGCGATGCCTGTTGAGATCATCGGTATGGATAAGGCGACCGCTGTGCGATTTGTCCGTACCCGAAATGACAATGGCAAGGTGGAAGCCATCCCCGGATCGGAATTTACCGAAACCTGCGACTGGGTGATCAAAGCGACCGGGCAGGCCAAGGGCAACCCCCTGTTCCGCCTGATCGACGGCTTAAAAACCAACAGCAACGGCACGATCCGGGTGAACGATCAATTTCGAACGTCCAATCCCAAATACTACGCCGCCGGCGACGGCGTGAGCGGCGGACAAGAAGTGGTGAACGCCGTGGCGGATGGGAAAAAGGCGGCGTTGAATATAATTAAACCCTCTAAACCCCTCTAAACCCCTCTAAACCCCTCTAAACCCCTCTAAACCATTCTAAACCCCTCTAAACCCTCTAAACTCCTCTAAACCCTCTAAACCACTTTAAATGGCAAACCTGCACACCAACTTCGCGGGC
>CALEYM010000454.1 GCA_937926185.1 uncultured Bacteroidota bacterium
AGCGTTCACCTGGTTGCCGTTCAGGACACGTTTTTTATGCAACAGTATGTTTTTTATTTTTTAAAAACAAACGAAATGCTGCGCGAACGCTACGGGCTGGGTTACCAGTTGGGGCAAGGCAGCAATGTTCGCGATTTTTACGCCCCGGCCGACCTGGCCGACCTGAAGGAAACCTATCTGATCCACCTCAACGCCTTGCGGCGAACGCGCCAACTCTCCGAAAGCGACTTTTCTCCGCTCGACTATACCGTGCGCACCGGCGGCCTGGAGCCCAATTCCAATTTCATCGACCGTCAGGTACAGTATCTGCACGATACCGGCTATTTTGTAGAGATCACCATGGTGGCTACCACGGCCCTGCTCACGTTTCTCATCGGGCTTTGGATGTTCCGCCGGCGCGAACAACTGATCCGGCACTACGGCGAGCGCGCCCTGCAAATTTACAACGGCTTCGAAACGCAACAGATCAGCGCCGAAGTGGCCGCCCGGCGCCTGGAAGAGATCAAACACGAGGTGGACAGCCTCGTCATGCGCCGCAAACTGAACTACACAGAGGGCCTGTACTTCCTCGCGTTTGTAGAAGACAAGGCCAAACGCATCGAATTTGCCCGCAACGTGAGCGAAAACTTCCTCGAACTGTTCAATGCCTTCATGGAAGACAACATGCTCACCGAAAGCGAATACCTGAAACTGCGGCAGTTCCTGCAATCCATCCGGCATAAAGTGCCGGCAGAGATTTACAACCAGTTCCTGGAAAAGGTGGAAACGGCGTACGCGGCGAATAATTAATGCCGCAACACCACCATTTTTCCAACCGCTGTTTTCCGGTTATCCGTCAACTGCACCCAATACAGGCCGGGGCTTAGGTCAACTTGTAGTTCCTTTCCATCAAAACGTTCCTGAAAACATAAATGCCCGGTCTGGCTGAAAACCCGGATCGTGCTTTTCCCGGGAGCAAATCCCACGGCCTGAACGCGGAAGGCGCCCGTGTTCGGATTGGGCACGATGCGCAGGGTTGCCAGTTCGGCGCCGGCGGGCGGTTCGGCAATGCTGGTAGTAGCCCTGGCGGCGATATGTACCTGTACAGTGCCGCCGCCATGCGGAGGCCAGAATTCGTCGAAAAATACGCTGGCGTTATTGTGAAGGTACGTTTCCGGCGGCGTACCCGGGCGCAGGCCCACGCTGAATACTACGTACCCGAGGGCATCAGGATCGGTGATCGTATCTGGCAGCGCGATATCGTCGAAGAAGAATTCCGTGTAACCATCGGCCTGCATCTGCACCCGCACCGGGTGACTGGAGGCCAGCACTTGCAGCGTGGTCGGATCGTGATCGATCTCCAGGTAATCCACTATACGCACGCGCCGGATGGTGTCCGGGAACGGATTTCTGAAAGAAATGGTGTACACCGGTTTTTCGCCGTTCTGGATTTCATCCCAGAAAATCTCCTCGCGGTGTACGGTTTTCCAAACGGGCCAGTAAACGGGATAAGTACGGTCGGCTACGGAGGCGCTGTTGTTGGCAGCGTTCAGATCGGCAGGCGGCGGTGTCAGCCCGGCACGGAAATGATATTCCAGTCCATATTGTGCGGAAGCCGGAATATGGCCGGTAATGCGAACATTATAAGTATTGCCTGGCGAAAGGGCCGGAATATCCCAGTAAAGGGAATCGCCCGAAACGCCGTCGGCCGCCGGTTCGGTTTGGTAATTCTCGGCCTTCGGGTCAGGGTTGAAATATACCCTGCTGCCTCCGGCCGGCAGTCCGCCTTCGTTGCGGACGGTGAGCAGGATTTGAAAATCCCTGCCCTGCAGGATCGGCCTCAACATACTGGCATACACGCCCATATCCGTGCCAAAAGGCAGCGCCTGTATGCCGAAATCGGCAAGGGTCTGCTGCTGCGTTACAGTCAGGCTGGAAGGAAAAACATGTTGGAACGGCAGCTGGGTGTGCGCGGAGACTGCCTCTCCGGCGCCGGCAGGCAGGTTGAGCAGGAGGGCATACCGCCCTTCGTCGTCGGTGGTGGCCTGCACGCCGGCCGGTTGCGCCGATACGATCGCGCCCGGCGCCGGCGGCTCGCCGGGATCGCGTTGTTTGTTCAGGTTGAGATCATAGTAAACTTCACCGGAAACGGTTTTAAAATTCAGATCGGCCAGGGGCAGGCGCCACAAGCCGCGGTCCGATACGACCACATAGATATAGGTGGAATCGGCGCCGACTGCAGCAGCGGTAAACGGCGGCAGGCCGGTTGTAAAGGGCGCCCAGGTTTTTCCGCCGTCTTGCGTCAGGGCGGGACGGTGCGCAGTTGCCACGGCGAAATCGCCCGTTCCGGCCAGCGAGAATACCGAATATCCGGCCAGACCAAACGGTTGGGTGGGTTGCCAGGTTTTGCCGTCATCCTCCGTCACGAAAAGCAAATCGCCCAACCAGGGCACATCCATCACAATAAAAATCCGGTGGCCGGCCAGAAAAAAATTACTGATTTTGCCCCAGGGCGAAATACCGGCAGTATCCAGAGTTTGCCAGGTCTGGCCGTTATCGTCGGAGCGCTGCAGGAAGGGGCTGTTGCGCAAGGCGAACAGTGTGCTGCCCCGATTCAAAAATGTTCTGTTGATGCCGGGTACCTGCGTCCAGGATTCGCCAAAATTGGTACTGCGCCACAAACGACTATCGGGAAAATCTTCAACCGCAAACAGGGCTTTGGGCGTGGCGATAATCCGTTGAATATTGGCCGAACTTTCGGGAAAGGGCGCGTCTAAATCCGGCGAAATATTCAGCCAGGTCTGGCCGCCGTCGTCGGAGCGAAAGATGCAGGAGTCGGCCCGTCCGTACTGGATACCGGCGTAGATGCGGTCGCCGTCGGTAGCCGCGGCGAAAACATTGAGCAGGGCGGGGAAAAGCGAGGTATCCGACCATATCTGGGTTTGTTTATCGTAGCGGTGCAGGCCGTTGTATCCACACGCGAGTAAAATTTGTTTGTCGTCCTGGGCAAAAGTATTGATCTGGCCGCCGCTCATGCCCTTTCCGATACGGGTAAAAACGGTACCGTCTGCGCTGATCCGGTATGCGCCGCCCTGGTAATAATATCCGAACAGTTGCCCGTTTGCCGATTGCAGGCCGTTTAATTCGGCGCCGGGGTCAGCCGGCGTCAGCCAGGTTTCGCCCGCATCGGTCGAGCGGGTCAGATGGGAATAATTGTACAACGCATAGTAAACACCACCTACGCGGGTGACTTCCTGGATATCCTGGGTAAACACAAGCATTCGTTTCCAGTTGACGCCGCCGTTCAGCGTGCGGTAACAGCGGTAGTCGTAGTCTTCCACGAAAATAGTGTCGCCGCGGGCCTGTACGCGGGTAACGACATGGGTGAGGCCCGGCACCGGGATTTTTGTCCAGCTTTGCCCCTTCAAATCCGGGCAAACGGCTATTTCCTTGTAGCCGAAGGCAAACAATCGGCCATCCTGCGCTACGATGTTGTAAAAAGCATTTGGATCGCTGTCCAGGCTGTTTAATGTCCAGTCGGCGCCGACATCGAGCGAGCGTTCCCAGATATTGTAGCCATTGGCGGCAAACAATTTTCCGTCGGACAAGGTGACGCCGTAGTAAAAAACCGCATCATAAAACGGCAGCAGCACCTCTTCCCAGGTTTCGCCGTTGTCGCGACTCAGGAAAGCGGCGATATTGTCGGCGCCATAAAGCCAGGTTCGGCGGCCGGTAACCAGCACATCCGATCCCAAAGCCTGCACATCGAAGTACCTGACTTCTTTGGAAAGGTTCTTGCCGGCATCTTCCCAGGTATCGCCCATATCAGCCGACCGGTATACGCTGTTGACATTAGCGGCAAAAATATAATCGCCGTTTCCGGCATAGCTGTAAGCCCACCCGGAATATGGGCCGTTCATATTTTGCCATTGGGAAAAAAGCAGAAAAGGGGTAAAAAAGAACAGCAGGCAGGATAGCAGGCGCATGGGTCGAGTTTTTACGAGTTAAAAAAGAAGATTTTGTTTTCACTGTAAAGCAAAAATAATTCTTCCTACTATAGAGCCCGCAATTCCATTCCTTAAAAAAACATTCCGTCATGAAATATCTTTTTCCTGCCGCTGCTTTTTGTTGCCTGGCGCTTGTATTCTTCGGTTGCGCGCTCACCAAACCGCTCGACAAAGCATTTACCGACGCCATGGCCGGCACGGTGGCCCGCACCGACCTGGACACGCTTTCGTATCGTTCCGGATATCAATTTGCCAAAGGCGCCGATCACCGGCTGCTCAGCGACAGCACCACGCTCAAACTCGCCGCTCTGCTCGACCTGCTCGACCAAAAACTTACCCGCACCACCGACCGGATCGTATTCAGCGCCACCGATTCGGTCAAATACCAGGCGCTCCTGCGCGCGCTCGGCGAAACCCTCAACGAGGCGATCAATAAAAAAATATTGGGCCCGCAAACGGAGGCCCGGCTGAAACAACTTCGCGACGGCATCCTGACCGAATGGTTGCCCCGGCTTGAACGCGACCTGCGCAACAACCTGCTGGGCGACCGCACGCGCCTGCAACTGGCCGCCCTGCGCAACGAACTGCTGGGCGACAGCACCCGCCTGCTCGTCGGCCGCCTGCGCGGCGAGCTCACGGGCGAAGCCTCCACCCGCGAACTCGCCGCCCTCCTCGACGCGGCCCTCAGCCCTACCATCGAAAAACTCGACCGCTCGGTGAACCAAAACCTGAAAGTCACGCAGAAATACGCCAATGAGATCATCATGGCCCTGCTGCTCGCCGCCTGCATCATCATCGCCTGGGTTTGGTACCAGCGGCGCAAGTACCTCAACCTCGTAAAATTGCTCACCGTTCAGATCAACGATATCCCCGACAAGCAATACTACGACGAACTGACGCACCGCATCCAAAAAGAGGCCATCAAGACGGATATGGAACCCACACTGAGGGAAGTGCTTAAGGAGCAGGGGCTGTGAGGATTTATGAGGTTTATGAGGTTTATGAGGTTTATGAGGTTTATGAGGTTTAGAGGGTTTAGACGCGACCGGCGGCCGGTGCATGGCCGGCCGCCGGAGTGAATACTTCAACCCGATAAGCGGAATTATTGAATGGCAATCGTGCGCGGCGGGAGCGCCTTGGCTTCTTCTTTTTTCGGGATCATGATCCGCAGAACGCCGTTTTTGTACTCCGCCTTGATTTTGGATTCATCCACCACCGTTTTGGGCAGGTGGAAGGTACGCTGGAACGATTGGTAGCTGAACTCCCTGCGGGTGTATTGCTCGTTTTCGCGCAGCTCGTTCCGCAGCTCTTTTTTAGAAGAAATGGTCAGGTATTCGTTGTCCAGTTCGATCAGGAAATCCGCTTTGTCCATACCCGGGGCGGCCATTTCGACATGGAAACTGTCGTAATTTTCAATGATATTGACCGCCGGAATCGAGGTTTGGGTGTTCGAGAAACCGCGGGAGCCCCAATCGGAAAAATCGCGCGTAAAGAAGTCGTCGAAGAGGCGCGGGAAAGCGGGGAAAACGGGCAAATTACTTTTAACCAGTGTCATAAAGACCTCCTTTTTTGAAAGTTAAACAATTTATTTTCTTTTTGCAGAGAAATCGCCGAACTTAAAAAAGTGGTTTCTACAAAACCGACTATGATTTGTTATATAAAAAACTATAATCAAACAAAATGCCATCTGACAAAAAATGCCAAAATGACATTTTAAGTTTGAAAAAATGACAGACATCGAATAAAATGGCAGACCGTCGAGACAGGTTGTCTTAACTTGGTATTTTCACACGCCATATCTGGAGCAAATAGGGCATTTTTCCTTGTCGTGCCCGCGTGCCGGGCAATACTGCCGCCCGAAATAGATGATTTGTAAATGCAATTTATTCCAGGTATTTTCAGGAAACAACGCCTTGAGATCGCGTTCGGTTTTTTCTACATTTTTGCCGTCGCTCAACCCCCAGCGCGCGGCCAGGCGGTGGATGTGGGTATCGACGGGGAATGCCGGCACCCCGAAAGCCTGCGACATGACCACCGAGGCCGTTTTATGCCCCACACCCGGCAGCGCTTCCAATGCTTCAAAGGATTGCGGTACGCGGCCCTCGTATTTATCCACCAATATTTTCGAAAGCCCCCATATCGCTTTTGATTTGGCCGGCGACAAGCCGCAGGGCAGAATGATCTGCCGGATTTCCTCCACCGGCAGTTTGATCATGTCGAAAGGGTTATTTGCGCGGGCAAACAGGATGGGCGTGATCTGGTTCACCCGTTCGTCGGTGCATTGGGCAGACAGCACCACCGCGATCAGCAAGGTATAAGCGTCCTCGTGCCGGAGCGGGATGGGCGTTTCGGGGTAAAGTTCGTCCAGTATTTTGGCAATTTCTGTCGCTTTACGCTTCAAAGTCATGCGTTAATCCGTATTTTAGGCGGCAACATCGGGAAAATCTGCACATTTATACCGGCTAATTTTCCTGAAAACAAAAACAAATTCACTGCCATGAAAACAATTTTGTTTCTCCTGTTTTGCGGTATCACTTTTTGTTTTCCCCCGAACAAAAAAACGGTATTGCGCGAATCACTACCTGCGGCCGCTCCCTTACCAGTCCCTGATACGATCAGTTTTACGGCGCAAATCCAACCTATATTGCAGCAAAAGTGCAATCCCTGTCATTTTCCCGGCGGAAAAATGTATGAGAAAATGCCCTTTGACCAGGCCCGGACAATTCTGGAACACCCTGAAGGGATGCTTAAACGGATCAAGGAAGGAGAAGAAGGACGTTTAATGCGGGCCTTTCTCGGCCGTACAACGGAGTAATCTGTTATTGAACTGGAATCCCCCATACGCCCGAAATCCTATTCGACATTCCCTACTGTTTCAATGCCTTCACTACCACGCTTTGCCGGTCTTCCGAGCGCAACGCCACCAGATAAATCCCCGCGGGCAAATCATTTCCGAAACGGGTATTTCCGGTATTGCCATCCAGTTGTTGAACCATTAGCGGCTGTCCGAGCAGATTTCGCACCTCCAGGGTTACGGTCTTAGCCTCCGGCCAGATATAATTCAGTAAAAAACCGGCATTAGACGGGTTCGGTGTGAGGTGAAGTTGAGCATTGGGATCAGGTTCAAAAATAGCCACAGCGCCGGGCGTCACCCGGAACACATCCACGGCCGCTTCCACCAGGTGGCCGGGATTTTGGTCGCTGGTAACGAAGCTGACTTGCATATCGTCGGTAAGCGGCAGAAAATCCTCCAGGTGAATATCGCCGGAAAAACGCCATTCACTTTGCGATTCGTTGGTGGAAAGTACGGTGACGCTTTGCTGCCCGTTGGAAACCTGTACTGAAAAATTATCATTCGGATCGCCGGTGCCGCCGTCGTTGAAAAACCAGTACCAGAAACTCAGGACGGCATCGCTGTATTGTTCCAGGCGCATGGGCGGGCTGGTCAGGGTTACAGTGCCGTTGTCCACGTCGTCGGCGCCGGCGCTGCCGCCCGCGTTGCCGGTTACATAACAATGATCGCTGTTGTCGGAATCCACATCCTGTCCCGGGTTGCTCTGCCGGTTGTTGTAGGTAGTGCCGGCGGGTACGCCGCGTTCCCACAGGCCGGCGGAAGCCGTGGCGGTAGTGGACCAGCCCAGGTCTAATTCGAAGTCATCGTAGTAGGCCGGCACAAGGGGGATCGCAAGGGGGCCGTTGTTTTCCACTATTACGTCGGCCACCTCGTAACCCCAGGCGCCCACCCGGTAATCGCCGCCCGGCATGCAGGAGATTTCAACTTTGCCTGCATCGTCTGCCTCCAGTTGGTAAGAGCTGATCTCCCCTTGCAGCGCGAGCTCGGCGTGGGCAAGCGGGGCGCCGTTTTGTGCGTCCACCGCCGCGGCTTCCACATCGAACGCGGCCAGGGGATCCAGCGTTACGTTCAGTTCGGTGACGTCGGCTGTTTTGAGCGATATGTTCAGCGTTTGCGCGACATAACCTGTTTTGCTGATCGTCGCTGTAAAATTGCCCGGCGTAGGCTGGCCGGTACGGAAAACGCCCGCATTGTCGGAACGGGTAAAATTCAGGGGGTCGCTGTGATTGATCCTGACATCGGCGCCGATCAAAGCCTGGCCGGTGCAACCATCGGTAATGACACCTTCCAGGTAACAGGCGCGCACGTAAGTCGGCGTCAGCACGAATAAACGCCCGGCGCCGGCGCCCGGATTTTGAAAAACTGGAATATTGGTTGCAACCAGATTTCCGGATGGCAGGAATGGATAAACGCCCCAGCAGCCGTCAAACTCGTCGGCATTGCCCGCCCAGGTATCGAAGCGGCCCACCTGAATGAGGTTGACCGGACGATGCGCATCCACTATGGTAACCCCATCGATATACCAGGAGGTGACTGCCCAATCGTTGAGCACGTGGGTGTTATGTCCGATGGATTGCATGCCTTCGTCGCGGGCAATGCGGTCCAATTCACGGATATTGCCCGGATCGCTGATGTCGTAAGCTGTTACAAATGAAGGCACGCGTTCGTCGGTGGTGAGGATGTGTTTACGGTCGCTGAGCAGCCAGGAATTGTGGGTAAATTTTGCCGGCG
>CALEYM010000455.1 GCA_937926185.1 uncultured Bacteroidota bacterium
GACGAAACAGGCATCCATAATCTGCGGGAATTTATCAAAAACATGCAGGCACGCAAGGTAAAAGTAATCCTCTCAGGTGTCGGCCCCCAGCTGCACGAGGAACTGGAAGAAGCGCGGCTGATCTTTTTGGTAGGCAAAAAAAATGTAGTGGCACATATCAGTCAGGCTGTAGAGCGGGCGAAGGAAAACCTGGAAGATGGGGGCAGTTAAAGGAGGGCGGTTTTATGCCGTACCTTTTATAAGTACTCGTTTTTGACGGCGATCATCTGCGCCACGATACTCAGCGCGATCTCCCGCGCCGTTTTCGACTTGATCGGCACGCCCACCGGCGCGTGGATGCGTTTCAGGTCTTCTTCCGAAAATCCTTCGGCCAGCAGACGTTCGCGGCGGCGTTCGTTGGATTTTTTGCTCGACAAGGCGCCGATATAGGCGGCTTTGGAGCGCAGCAACAGGTGCAGGGCCTGATCGTCGATCTTCGGGTCGTGCGCCATGGCCACGGCAAAAGTGTACTCGTCCAGCGGATAATCCGGCATCACCTCGGCGGGATATTCCTCCACTATCCGGTCGGGCGGGGTAGGGAAGTGCGTATTGCGCGCAAAAGCGCTGCGCGGATCGATGACGATCGTTTCGAAATCGAAGTATTTGGCCAGGTGCACCAGTTCGGCCGCCGCATGTGCGGCGCCAATGACAAAGAGCTGAAACTTTGGCGGAAACACCCGGAGGAACCAGCGTTCCTCCGCGGCCTGCACCGCCTGGCTTTTGCGCTCGCGGTAGGCGCGCAGGGCTTCCTCTGCCAGCCCGGGCCGGGCGGCGGCGCCAATCGTATGGCCGTCGGGCAAAACCAGAAAATGGGCGCTGCCGGGGTCCGAAATCCGGGTTGCCAGTACGCAGCCTTTATTTTCCGAGAGGCAGCGGTGCAACTCCTGCCAGAGCGCCGGCTCGCCGGGCGCGAAAAATTTTTCCAGGAAAATTTCGATGGTACCACCGCAGGTAAGGCCTACCGACCAGGCGTCGTCGTCGCTGACGCCGAATTTCAGTTCCCGGCCTTTGCCGCCGGCGTTCGTTTCTCCGGAGGCGCGCAGGATGGCGCCTTCCACGCAGCCGCCCGACACGGAGCCCAGCATTTCCATTTCCGGACCGATAAACATCATGGCGCCCACCGGGCGCGGAGCGCTGCCCCAGGTATTGATCACCGTGGCAGCGCTGAACGGTTTGCCTTCAGCCACCCAGCGGTCGATTTGTGGTAAATATTCGCGCATGACGAACAGAATTGTTTGTTTAGAGCATTGATCAGCCGACCTGCCAGACAAAAAAGAGGGGTAAACTGTTTAATCGCACTGAAAAAAAACAAGGCGCCGGCTGTTCGCGGAAAAATTGGTAAAAATCCGGGATATTGCTGAAGGAAAATCCAACAAATATTTTACATTCGCTTGTTCCGGCAATTTTGAAATAAACTGAAAAACATTTTTTGCGCTATTTGGTTTCCAAAGCATTATATTTGCAAACCGTGCAGCACAAACAAAATGGAGCATTTCATCGAGCAAGTGTCCGACGAAAAATGCCCCTGCCGAACGAAAAACGAATCCCGGAAACGGCAACCGGTACCCGTATTGCTTAGCATTCTTATTGCCGTTTTACCCAAGTGTCCTTTTTGCGTTTTTGGCTATTCCGGCGTCATGGTGCTGTGTAGCGGAACGCGTATTTACGACCAAAGCCCTGTTTCCTATTGGTATCTGCCGGTCATTGTAGCCGGCGCCGTGGCGCTTAGCCTTTGGTGGAATTACCGCGGGCGGCGCACTTGGTGGGCGCTGGCGCTGGCAGTTGCCGGCGGCGCGCTGGTAACGCAGGCGACGCGCTTCGGCGCATCCGAAGCCCTGTATTATGCCGGCGCTGGAATGATCTTTCTCGGCGTTTTTGTCAACGGCAGTTTTATGCCGTTCTGGAGAAAAACGAAACAGTATCTGCATCTGTAATTTTTTAACCATACCGTGATTAATTATGATACCACAGGCTTTTGATTACGAATCTCCGGCAACGGTGGGCGAAGCCATAGCGCTCCTGCAGCGCTTCGGCTCCGACGCCAAAATTCTGTCCGGCGGGCACAGCCTGATCCCCATGATGAAGCTGCGCCTGGCTACGCCCGAACGCATTATCGACATCAGCGGGATTAAAGGTCTGGACTACATCCGCGAAGTAGACGGCTTTCTCAAAATCGGGGCGCTGGCCAAAGAAGCGGCGCTCGAAGAGTCGGATATCATCGCCCGGAAGTATCCGCTCCTGCTCGACGCCGCGAAAATGATCGCCGACCCCTCCGTGCGCAACCGCGCCACCGTGGGCGGCAACCTAGCGCACGGCGACGCCGCCAACGACCACCCCGCCGTCATGCTGGCTTACCGCGCCGAAATCGTCGCCACCGGCCCCAAGGGCCAGCGCAACATCCCCATCGACGAATTTTTCCTCGGATTCTTTATGACCGCCCTCGAACCCGACGAGATACTGACCGAGATCCGTATCCCCATTCCGCCTGCCGGCAGCGGCGGCGCCTACAAAAAGATGGAACGCAAAGTAGGCGATTACGCCACCGCGGCAACAGCCGTACAACTCACCGTCGACGGCAGCGGCATTTGCCAGCAGATCGGCATCGGCCTCACCAACGTGAGCGCCGCTCCCATGCGCGCCCAACGCTCGGAAGACGCCCTGCGCGGACGGAAACTGAGCGACGAACTGATCAAACAGGCTGCCATAATGGCCGGACAGGACTGCGACCCGAATCCCGACCTGCGGGGCTCGATCGAGTACAAACGCTCCGTGGTGAAAACCCTGACCGAACGCGCTATAAAGGCCGCCATTGAACGGGCCATGAACGCCTGATCTTTTCACGTATCAAAAATTTCTGCGAAATATGTCGACGAAAAAAATAACCGTCACCATCAACGGGGAAACCCACAGCGCCGAAGTGGAACCGCGCCTGCTGCTGGTGCATTTTATCCGGGAGAATCTCAGCCTCACCGGTACCCACATCGGCTGCGATACCTCCAACTGCGGCGCCTGCACCGTATTGCTCGACGGCCGCTCGGTAAAATCCTGTACCCTACTGGCTGTGCAGGCCAATGGCAAGAACATCGTTACCATCGAAGGCATGGCTAAAGGGACTGAATTGCACCCCCTGCAGGAAGGTTTCAAGGAAGAACACGGTCTGCAATGCGGTTTCTGCACCCCCGGCATGATCATGCGCGCCGCCGACCTGCTCGCGCACAACCCCAACCCGACGGAAGACGAAATCCGCTGGGGTATTTCCGGCAACCTGTGCCGTTGTACCGGCTATAATAATATCGTAAAAGCCATCCAGTACGCCGCCGAAAAAATCAGGGACACCGGCTCCGACAGCATCCCGTTCACTACCCATACCGCGGAAACCACCGCCTAAACCCTCTAAACCTTCATAAACCCTCTAAACCCTCTAAACCTTCATAAACCCTCATAAACCAATTCTTCTTCACCTTTTTCAAAACGAATACGCATGTTCTGCAATACACCGAAAGAAATTAGCGGCATGGGCCACGGGATGAAGCGCAAGGAGGATGCCCGTTTTATTCAGGGTAAAGGCCATTATGTGGACGACATCAAGCTGCCCGGCATGCTCTACATGGATATTGTGCGCAGCCCGTATGCTTACGCCAAAATCAAAAAAATAGACGCCTCCAAGGCGCTCTCCATTCCCGGTGTCCTGGCTGTAATCACCGGCCGCGACCTGGAAAAATACAACCTGCACTGGATGCCCACCCTCATGTCGGACACCCAGATGGTACTCCCCACCGACACGGTGATGTACTACTCCCAGGAAGTGTGCGCCATCATCGCCACCGAGCGTTATATCGCCGCCGATGGCGTGGCTGCCGTGGAAGTGGAATACGAACCGATGAAACCCATTGTCGACCCGCATAAATCGATGGACCCGAATGCGCCCGTACTCCGCCCCGACAAGGGGAAAACCGACAACCATATCTGGCACTGGGAAGTGGGCGACCGCGACGCCACCGACCGGGTGATGGCCAACGCCGACATCGTGGTTAAAGAACAAATTTATATCCCGCGCATTCACGTGGCATCCATTGAAACCTGCGGCTGCGTGGCCAGTTTCGATCCCGTAGAGGGCAAACTCACCATGTACATGACCACCCAGGCCCCGCACGCGATTCGCACCGTTATAGCCCTGGTGGCCGGCCACGTGGGTCTTTCGGAAGAAAAAATCCGCGTGGTGTCGCCCGACATCGGCGGCGGTTTCGGCGGCAAAGTTCCGGTTTATCCTGGCTACGTCATCGCTATTGCCGCCTCGGTGCTCATCGGCAAACCCGTCAAGTGGATCGAAGACCGCATGGAAAACCTCCAGGCCGACTCCTTCGCCCGCGACTACCACATGACCTGCGAACTGGCCGCCAACAAAGACGGCCGCATCCAGGCCCTGCGCATCAAAACACTGGCCGACCACGGCTACACTGACGCCGCGGCCAACCCGTCGAAATTCCCGGCGGGCATGTTCTCTATCGTCACCGGATCATACGACTACAACACGGCTTTCACCGAAATGGACGCCGTATACACCAACAAACCGCCCGGCGGGGTGGCTTACCGCTGCTCCTTCCGCGTGACCGAAGCCGTACACGCCATCGAACGTATGGTGGATGTGCTGGCCATGAAAGTGGGCAAAGACCCCGCACAGCTCCGCATGGAGAATTTTATCAAAAAAAACCAGTTCCCCTACCACTCCGCCCTGGGTTGGGAATACGACAGCGGCGACTATCACGCGGCTCTCAAAAAGGCAATGGACATCATCGGCTACGACGCCCTTCGCCGCGAACAGGCCGAAAAACGCCAACGCGGCGAACTCATGGGCATCGGAATTTCGAGCTTCACAGAAATCGTCGGCGCCGGCCCGAGCCGCCACTTCGATATTCTGGGTATCAAAATGTTCGACAGCTGCGAGATCCGTGTACACCCCACCGGCAAGGCGATAGCCCGCCTCGGCACCAAGTCGCAGGGACAGGGGCACGAAACGACATACGCGCAGATTATCGCCCAGGAACTGGGCATCCCGGCCGAACACATCCAGATTGAAGAAGGCGACACCGACACGGCGCCCTACGGCCTCGGCACCTACGCCAGTCGCAGTACGCCCACTGCCGGCGCCGCTGCCGCTATCGCTGCCCGCAAACTGCGCGACAAGGCCCGCAAAATCGCCGCCTACCTGCTCGAAGTGAGCGAGGAAGACCTGGAATGGGACGTGAACAAATTCTATGTAAAAGGCGCGCCGGAAAAGGCCAAAACCATCCAGGAGATCGTTTTCGCTGCTTACACCAACCACCCGCTGGGCATGGAAGCCGGCTTCGAGGCGACGCACTACTACGATCCGCCGAATCTGACGTTTCCCTTCGGCTCCTATATTTGCGTGGTCGACATCGACAAGGAAACCGGCGAGATCAAGATCCGCCGTTTCGTGGCAGTCGACGACTGCGGCAACATCATCAACCCGATGATTGTGGAAGGCCAGATACACGGAGGCCTCACCCAGGGCCTGGCGCCGGCAATGTATGAGGAACTCATCTACGACGAAGACGGGAATATGCTCAACGGTTCGCTGATGGACTACTTAGTACCCACCGCCGTCGAATCGCCAAAATGGGAAACAGACAAAACCATTACGCCTTGTCCGCACCACCCGATCGGCGCCAAGGGCGTGGGCGAATCGCCCACCGTGGGCGCGCCGCCGGCCATTGCCAACGCGATCGTGGACGCGCTTTCGCACCTCGGCGTCACGCATATCGATATTCCGGTCACACCGATGAAGGTCTGGAATATTTTGCGGGAAAAGGGAGTGGTGGAAGCGGTGTAAAGGCTACTGGTTAGCGGGTTGCCTTACGTTTCCTCAAAGGATGACCATGCCAGGCGCTCGTCAACCCCGCAGTAACGAACTTTTCTTTGTCAAATTAATTACCCCGGATGTT
>CALEYM010000456.1 GCA_937926185.1 uncultured Bacteroidota bacterium
AGCGTGTCGGCGGCATATTGCTGCGCCAGACGGCCCAACAGTTCATAAACCGGGTCGGGGTGGGTTTTTCCCCAGGGGCCGGTATAAAGGCACAACGCCAGGTCAGCAACGGAATCCTGCCATTCATGCAATTTTTCAAAAACAGGCAGCATGGTTTGGCCGGTTGCCGCCGGCTGAATTCCGGCCAATAAATGCAGCGCCGTCATAGTTACCCAGGGATGATTTGCCGAAGACGCGGTTTCTTTCAATAAATCGAAATCGAGCGCGTCGAGGCCTTCAAGGGCCCATAATGCCTGTAATTGCCGTTGCGGTTTGGAGGCGTCGGTTGCCATTTTCCGGAGTAGCGGAAGAACGCCGGTGTCGCCGTGTTCGATGAGTAGTTGCCGGGCCTTGTCGCGTACCCAGGCATTGGGGTGGCCAAGCGCCTGAACCAATTGACCTGTTTTGGCAATATCCAGACGGGGCGGTTTCGTGCGGGACGTTCCGGCGTGCACGATCCTTAAAATACGTCCGCCTCCATGAATAGTATCCAACTGTTGGTTCAGGATTTGTTCGCGCAGGTAGGCGGTCATGTACGTTTTGTGTTGGATAATGCCCCGGTGCATATCCGTCACGTACAGACAACCATCGGGGCCTTCGTTGAGGTTGACGGGCCGGAAGCCGGGATCGGTGGCGGCCAGGAATTCCCTTTCGGTATAAGCCTGCCGGGCTTGTAGCCGCGGCGTCGCTGCGGGGTCAAATATATTTCGTTTGACCAGGTTGGCTTCGGGCGCGCACACGAAGGCATTGCCCGTGAAGTCAGGCGGAAATTGCCCGCCCCGGTAGATCAGGGGGCCGCAGGCCGAGGTGACGTTGCGCAGTCGCCCCGCGGAGTCGAGCATACCGGATTCATAGCCCCGGTTCACGGCGGTAGGCCGAAGGGGATATACGCGCTGGTCAGTGCAGATTTGAATATTAAACCCGGTGGAGGGTTCAAAAAACCGGTTGCGCAACAGTGCATTTGGCAATACCCAGTCGCCCTGCAACTGGTTAGAGTTGTCGTTGTAAAAAAGGCGTCCGAAAGCATCCTGTGCGATGCCCCATTGGCCGCGATAATGGGTTTTTTCGCGCAGCCAGCGGCCATTTTTGCGGCGGTAGCGCAGGTCGCTTTTGGCGCTGTATATCCAGTTGTCCATGGCCAGCAGGAGGCCGTTGGGTTGGTGTTCCACGTTGCCGCCGGTAGCGTAGGCGGAGTCCACCAGCGTGCGGGCGCCGGGGCGGTCGTTGTCAATGTCAACAAACCACAGCTTGGGCGGTTCGGCGTACAGCAGGCCGCCGTACACCAGCGCCAGGGCGCGCGGCAGCACGAGGCTGTCGAGAAAGGTGTGCCGGCGGTCCATAACGCCATCTCCGTTCCGGTCTTCCAAAATGCTGATGCGGCCCGAAGGCTGGCTTTCGCCGCTGTTGTCGAGGTCGGTCATATAACCGCGCATTTCGGCTACCCAGATGCGGCCGCGTTCGTCGAAGGCGATAGCTACGGGAGCGTCGAGCATGGGTTCGATGGCGACAAGTTGGAGGCGGAAGCTATCCTGCAGGTAGTAGGCCGCGGTATTGAAAAGGGAAGAAGAATCAGTTTTGTGGCAGCTGTTTAAAAGAAAAACGGACAAAATGGCCAGGTACCTGGTCATCGGTATGAGATGGAATAAATGTAGTGAAAGTGTGCGCAATTTTCAGGCGTTAATGTAACGGTTATAATGTAATTCGGAAGTGCGGAGTTCTTCTGTTCTTTGCGGGAGCCAAAACTACTTCAATAGTATGGAATCGATTTCCGCGTACACGGTTTTGTTCACTTTTTGTGGCTTGATCATCCTGTCGTATCTGTTTTCGGTACTCAACAGGGCCACCCGCATTCCCTCGGTATTGCTATTGCTTGGTACCGGCATTTTGCTCCGGTATCTGTCCGATAACGCCGGTCTGCCCTTTCACGTGCCGCCCGCGCTGATTGAAGTACTGGGCACGGTGGGTTTGATCATGATCGTGCTGGAAGCCGGGCTCGATTTGGAGGTATCGCGCAAAAAACTGCCCCTGATCCGCAACTCCTTTTTTTCCGCCGCCGTCATTTTTATCTTGTCAACACTCTGCGTGGCCGGTATTATCCTGTGGTTTCTGCCCGACACGCCATTTATAAAATGTATCGTATACGCCATACCGCTCAGCATTGTCAGCAGCGCCATCGTTTTGCCCAGCGTACACCATTTGGGCGTTGAAAAAAAAGAATTCCTGGTCTATGAAGCATCTTTTTCCGACGTGCTGGGCATCATGGTATTCAATTTTTTCACTACTGCTCCCACGATCTCCGGCAAAGATGTGACCTGGTTTTTTGGAAGTATTCCGGTCGGCATTGTTTTATCGGTGGGGGTTTGTTTTTTGCTCATGCTGTTATTGGTCAAAAACCGGGTGAATATCAAATTCTTCCTCGCCTTTGCCGTGCTGATCGTGATTTATGTCGGCGGGAAAATGATGCACTTGCCATCCCTGCTGACGATTTTGCTCTTCGGGATGGTAGTCAATAACTGGGAGCTGTTCCGATGGAAACCCCTGCACAGTTATTTCAGCATACAAAGCGTAGATGAGGTGCGCGGATTTTTAAAATCCATTACGGCTGAATCGGCTTTTCTGATCCGCACTTTTTTCTTTATTATTTTCGGCTATGGCATCGACCTGAATTTTATCTACGACCGGCAGGTGCTGATCTTCGGCTCTGCTATTGTCGGGGCGCTGCTGGCCCTTCGATTCATTTACCTCAGGATTGTCCACCGCTATGATCTGTTTCCCGAACTGTTTTATATTCCGAGAGGGTTGGTGACCGTCCTGCTTTTTTATAAAATTCCCGAATGGCAACGGATCGACACCTTCGACGAGGGCGTATTGTTTTTCGTCATACTGGCTACCAGCCTGATCATGATGTTCGGCGCCATGTTATATCGCGACCGTCCGGAGGAATTGGAAAAGACGGGGCATTTGCCTTCCGAATGAACAATTACCTGAGGAAGGGTACGAAAAACTTAAAGGACGCTTAAATTTTACCTGTACCGGGGTTTCCAACATAAGATTTACTGCCTGAATGGCTTCAATGGCGCAAAGTTTGTTTGCGACTAATACCGGAATGCAGCGCTGAACCGGGCGCAGGCTTTCCGGAACAGTCTTCGCTCATTAACTAACTGCGCCAACCCATGCGTACACTTTACGTTTTTGCCGCCATTGTCGCGGTTGTCTTTTTTGCCTGTAAAAGCGAACCCTTGTGGAGCCCTCTTGATTTCGAACTAACCCAGGTAATCTCCAGCCGCTCCCAATCCGGTACGCTTTCAGATTTTATCCTGCCGGCGAGCGACGATTATGCCGCACTTCCGAATCAGGACCCTAAAAACCCCGTCACCGCCATCAAAGCGGAACTGGGCAAGATGTTGTTTTTTGAGACCGGACTCGGCCTGGAGCCGAAATATGCTGCTTCGAAAGTGGCCTATTCATGCAGCAGTTGCCACATTCCGGAGCGGGGTTTTACCGCCGGACGTTTTCAGGGCATTGCCGACGGCGCCATAGGATTCGGCGACAGCGGGGAGGGCCGCACCAAAAACCCGCTTTACACCGGCGAAGACGTTGACGCACAGGGCGCCCGGCCACTGCCTACTATCAACACGACATTTGTGACCAACGCTTTGTGGTCAGGAACTTTCGGTTCCTTCGACGCTAATACCGGCACTGAAACGGCTTGGAACCAGGATACGCTGGTAGAGATCAATTTCAAAGGGCTGAAAGGCCTGGAAGCCAACAATGAAAGGGCGCTGATCGTGCACCGGCAGGTCGTCAACAAAGCAGTGACCGATTCACTGGGATACACGCCCATGTTCGATGCAGCGTTCCCCGAAATTCCCGTGCATGAAAGGTACACCCGCCAAACGGCGGCTTTTGCCATTGCCGCTTATTTCAGGACGATTCTGACAAACCAGGCGCCTTTTCAATTATGGCTGAAAGGCGATAACAAAGCTATGACCGATCAGCAAAAAAGAGGCGCCATGCTCTTTTTCGGAAAAGCCGGTTGTGTGGGCTGCCACAATAGCCCCTCGCTGAATACCCTGCCCCATCAGTTTTTTGCGCTGGGAGTAAAAAACCTGCACCAGAGCGGACACGAAGTATTTCGCACTGGCCCCGATGACAAACGAAACTTTGGCCGCGGCGGGTTCACCGGACTGCCGGAGGACATGCACAAGTTCAAGGTACCTCAATTATACAACTTGAAAAATGCCGATTTTTATTTCCACGGCGCCAGTAAAAATTCGTTGAGGGAGGTAGTGGAATATTTTAATGCCGGCATACCGGAGAACCCGGATGTGCCGCTCAGCCAGATCGCCGCGCAATTCCGCCCGCTCGGTCTGACCGAGGCGGAAGTAAACGATCTTACCGAGTTTCTGGAAAACGGCCTGTACGATCCGAATTTGACACGATACGCGCCGGCACAAACCATGTCCGGCAATTGTTTTCCGAACAATGACCCGTTGTCGCGGGTGGAGATGGGATGTAAATAGGTTGATTTGTTGATTTGAGAGGGCCCTGCCCGAAGCCGCTCAAATCAACAAATCAACCAAACCGGCTCAGCGCCTGCAGCAGCCGGTCGGGTAACTCCTCGCGGCAGGCGGCCTGGTAGTCTTGAAAAGAGCAGGGTATGAGATAATGGCGCTGGTGTTTTTTCCGGGTGGCAACGGGCGTTTGCATCCACCAGCGGCCGCTGCGGGTACTTTTCCAAAACGTCAGTTGGTAATTCAAGCCCCGGAAATCCACGATATATTCGGTCATGCCGTCCTTGGAAACCGGGAAATCATTTTTCCGGTTGAAATATCCTTCCAGGAAATACCAGAGCATTTGGCTGATGGTCTGTGCCGTTTGGTCGCCGGCGTCGCGGTCGTGGTGATAGCCATAAATGCCGAAGGAAGTCAGTTTGTCGCTCATGCCTGCATAGCGGCATAACTGGCAGGCTTCTTCGGTAAAATAGCCCGAAGGGGAGGCGTTCTCTACGCCGGGCGCTTCGTTTTGTTTCAGTGCGCTGAGATGAAAGGCGATCAGATCGGCATCGCGCAACACCGGTTCGGTTTCTTCTATGGCCGTGCGTGATTTGCCGAGGCGCACCGTATCGAAATGATGTTTGCCCAGAAAATCGAACCAATCGGGCGTCATCTGGTGGGTTTGGCATCCGACGAGGCCGAAATGGAACAACAGTGGGTGCCGGGGTTGTAACAACGGCGTGTAAACGGTGTCGGCCGCGGCTGTTTTACCATCGGATTGGGCCATGCGCAGGCGTTCATCGATAACGGTCAGGTTGACCAGCGATTTGGCCTCCTGGTAAGCAAGAAAATGGGCGCGGGCCAATTCGTCGCGTTGTGCCAGGATAACCGGCAGCACCTTGCCGCTCAATAATTCATAGATGACCGGCATCAGCATGTCCGGCTCGGCCCGGCGCAGGTTTCCAAGATCGGCAACGGCATTTTTTGGGAAAAAACATCCGGCACGGTAAAAATGCGCGCGAACGGCATTCGCTTCTTTTTCATTTGCCCCGATCAACGCGATACGCACGCCTTCCAATGCCGGTATTTGCTCGCCGTACAATAAAATATTTTTTCCCGCGGAATGATCCGGTAGCAATCCGGTGGATTTGAGAAATGCCGGGTTCAGCGGAGTCAGCCAATTCTGCAGCATAAGCGGGCGTATGGTTTACCCGGCAAAAAAAGGAGTTTATTTTTCTTTTATCTACTTTTGTCCCTCTTTTCAAAACAATTCGCCTTAACCAACACGCACACCACGCCCGGATGGAGGAGTTGCTTACCCGCTACAAAGAAAAAAAACCCGAAATCGTATTTGAATGGCACGACGACGACACCGGCGCCGAAGGCTGGATCGTTATCAATTCGCTGCGCAACGGCGCCGCCGGCGGCGGAACCCGTATGCGCAAAGGCCTGACCCGCGACGAAGTCATTTCCCTGGCCAAGGTCATGGAAATTAAATTCAGCGTTTGCGGCCCCGCTATCGGCGGCGCTAAAAGCGGTATCAATTTTGACCCCGCCGACCCCCGGCGCTGGGAAGTGCTTACCCGTTGGTACAAGGCCGTGCTGCCGCTGCTCAAAAATTATTACGGCACCGGCGGCGACCTGAATGTGGACGAACTGAAAGACGTGGTGCCCATCACCGAAGACCTTGGGCTCTGGCATCCGCAGGAAGGCATCGTCAGGGGGCACCTGAGACCTACCGAAGGCCAACAGATCAACCTCATCGGCCAGTTGCGCTATGGCTGCACGAAAATCGTGGAAGACCCCGAATACGTGCCCGAAGGCAGCGGCATCAAACACGCCGTGGCCGATCTGATCACCGGCTACGGCGTGGCAGAGTCGGTGCGGCACTTTTACGACCTGTACCACGACACCACACCGGCGGGCAAAACCGTAATCGTGCAGGGATGGGGCAACGTTGCCTCGGCTGCCGCCTGTTATCTGGCCAAGGAAGGCGCCAGGATCATCGGTATCATCGACCGGGAGGGAGGGATCATTCATCCCGAAGGATTGACGCTCGACCAGGTAAAACATTTGTTTAATTCCAAAAAAGGCAATAAACTTGCTGCCCCGGACATGCTGCCCTTCCATGAGGTGAACCAACGCATCTGGAGCCTGGGCGCCGACATATTTATTCCCGGCGCCGCGTCCCGCCTGGTTACCCGCGCCCAGGTGGACGCCCTGCTGGGCGGCAACATCGGGGTGATCGCCTGCGGCGCCAACGTGCCGTTTATCGACGATGAAGTCTTTTTCGGGCTTACCGCCCGCTACGCCGACGAGCGAACAGCCGTTATCCCCGACTTCATCGCCAACTGCGGCATGGCCCGCGTTTTTGCCTACCTGATGCAGTTCGATGCAACCATGACAGACGCCGCTATTTTCGGCGATACGTCGGCCACCATACACAGCGCGTTAAAAGAAGTTAGAAAAATTAATGCCAAGCCAAATAATATTTCCTCAAACGCCCTATATTTGGCCCTCAGAAAGTTGGGTATTTGAAAATTCTTTGATAAAACATTACTGAAAATTCAAAAAAACAAAGAATTTTTGTCGCCAATTTCGTCTGTGCGCCGTTCCAAAAGCGCTTAACTAAACTGTTAACATTTTTTAATTCTAAATGCAGTGACCCTATGACAGTTAGAAAATTAGTATTAGCTGTTCTTTTCATTTCTGCAACTTTCGGTCTTTCGGCCCAGGAGCCTGCTCCCGCCGGAGGCGCCTATCGTTCATTCACCCCCGCCGACCAGTGGGAAGTGGGCCTACACGCCGGTGTGCCCTTTATCCAGGGCGACCTGGATTCCAAACTGGGCTTCGGTGGCGGTCTTCATGTCCGCAAATCACTGGACCACATCTTCTCGATCCGTGCGAGCGCGCTGTATGCCAAGGCAAAAAGTGAAGATGACACCAATAACCGCTCCTCCGAAATGAGCTGGTTCTCCGGCTCCGGACAACTCGTTGTAACCGTCAACAACTTCCGGTTCAACAAACCGTACCGCAAAATTGCAGTAAACGTGTTTGCCGGCCTCGGCGCCACCAAGTTCAAAACCGACTACACCAACATTCTCCAGGAAGACGGTTCGGACAACGGTGAAATCGACAACGACCTCGCCGGCATGCTCGAAGTGGGCGCAGGTCTTGCTTTCCGGGTGAACCCGAAATTCAACATCGGCCTGGAGTACACCGCTACCTCCGTATTCGGTGAAGGCGCCGACCTGATGGACGGCAGCAACAACTTCGGCCGCGACGTGACCACTTTCCGCGACTTCCTGCACTATCCGCACATCACCCTGAACTTCAACCTGGGTGGCACGGATAAAAAAACCGGCGCGAAAAGATCCGAGCCGCTGTACTGGGCTAACCCGGCGCAGCAGATCAGCGACGCTATCGCCGCGCTCGAAGCACGCCCGGTGTACGATCCGACCGATACCGACGGCGACGGCATCATCGACATGATCGACCAGGAAAAAGAAAGCCCGGCCGGCGCCCGCGTCGACACCAAAGGCGTATCGCTGGACAGCGATATGGACAAGGTGCTAGACTACAAGGACAAAGAACCCTACTCGCCTCCGGGATACCCGGTCGACGCCAACGGCGTTGCCCAGGTGCCGAAGCCGATCACCGAGAACGACGTGAACCGTATCGTGGACGCTAAAATTGCGGCCATTAAATTCCCCAAAATGGAAGCCAACTGGTTCATGCCGCTCGTCAACTTCGACCTGAACAGCTACAACATTGACTACAGCGAGTATGACAAGCTGTACCAGGTAGCCCAGGTGATGAAAAACAATCCGAACATCCGCGTCACGGTAACGGGTAACACCGACCAGTCGGGCTCGGAAGGATACAACAACGTGCTGTCGTACAACCGCGCTAAAGCCGCCATCGAATTCCTGGTGAACCAACACGGCATCGACCGCGGTCGTCTGGTACTCGACTGGGCCGGCGAAAGCGCCACCCTCGTACCGGTGAAAGGCGCTACGAAACTGAACCGCCGCGCTGAATTCCGCGTTGCTAAAGATGGCGAAGCCGATAAAGCGCGTCCGGAAGGTCCGGAAGCCGGCAAAGGCCGCTTCATGGGGAATAAAGCCGGTTTCTAATTAAGTATCACGTAGTAGAGCAAGGCTGGATTTCCGGCAATGTTCCGATTTATGACCACCTGAGGCTGTCTCGTCACGTGCGGGACAGCCTCAACTGTTTCTAACCCAATCCGCAATCCGCAATCCGCAATTATTCAGCCCTCCCGCCCTTCAGCCGCAATATCCGTCCGGTTCGTTTGGCAAGTTCGGGATCGTGCGTAACCAGGACAAGGGTAGTGCCGGCGTTGCGGTTGAGATCGAAAATCAGATCGACGATGCCTGCAGCGTTGTCGGCGTCGAGGTTGCCGGTGGGTTCGTCGGCAAACAGGATTTTCGGGCTATTTGCAAAGGCGCGTGCGATGCAGACTCTTTGCTGTTCTCCGCCGGAGAGCTGGGCGGGATAGTGATCCAGCCGGCTGCCAAGCCCCACTTTTTCAAGCCAGCCCCGGGCAATTTTTTCGGCGTTGGCATCGCCCCGCAGTTCAAGCGGCACCATCACGTTTTCCAGCGCGGTCAAGGTTGGGATCAGCTGGAAATTTTGAAATACAAAGCCGACATACCGGTTGCGCACCTCGGCGCGTTCGTCTTCCGACAAGTCGTCGAGGCGAATGCCGTTGAGGGTGACAGAGCCGCTGCTCGCCCGGTCCAGGCCGGCGCATAAACCGAGCAGGGTCGTCTTGCCGCTGCCGGAGGGTCCTACAATCGCAAATGAATCGCCGGCGGCGAGGTCGAAACTGACATCGTCCAGTACGGTCAACTGTGCTCCGCCGGCGGTTTTATACGTTTTGGTAAGGTGAGTGGTTGTGAGCATAAATGTGGTTTGACGGTTACTGGTTTGAGGGTTTCTGGTTTGAAGGTTACGGTACTCCGGCATTCCCGATTCCCGGCTAAAACAACCGTCGGCCAGATTGTTCAATTTTAATTCGTCCAAACTGCATTATTCCAGGGTTAAACGAAAAATTATTTTAGACGAACCCTCAAACCCGTAACCCTCAAACTCAGTAACTAATCCCAAGCGCTTGCAGTGTTTCAAAGTCCACATTTCCATCGGCTGGCAGGTCCCGGTCTTTTTGAAATTCTGCCAGGGCAGCTTTGGTGCGGGCGCCAAGTGTGGGTTCGGGCGCGCCTTTGAAATAGCCGAGCGCTTTCAGGGCGTCCTGAATTTGCCGTACGGTGTATCCGGTGATCTTTTCGCCGCACACAATTTCCCGCCATTGGGAAAATCCGCCTTTACGCACCAGTTTGCGTTTCACAACGGGTGCGTATTCGGCGGGTACCGGCTCGTAAACAATAGTCGCGGGTTCTGCCAGGGATTTTCGTTGTACGGGTTTGGTTTCGGCCGGCACCTCCACTTCCCGGACACGGGCCGCTTGTTTCAGGACTTGTTTGGTAACAGTGATGTATTCGGCGGGTTCACTGCCTTGTGGAGCGGGAAAAGCGGGTTTTAACACCAGTTTTTTAATAATTTTAGTCTCGGCAGGTACGATGGTTTCCTGGTAGGATGGCGGCGACTTCATTTTTTGCGCCGGCATTTCCAGCGTTTTAGGGGCAATGAACGTGGTTTCCACACAATCATCGACGCCTTCGCTGCCGCATCCGGCGGGCTCCATTTTGACATATTCCACGTATTGCGCCGGCGTTTCCACCAGGCACCACACAAAACAGTCGTCGGGGTC
>CALEYM010000457.1 GCA_937926185.1 uncultured Bacteroidota bacterium
ATTTTTGCGGCGGATTCTTCGATCTCGCGCTGTAGTTTTTCGATCATTTGTCGCTTATCTTCCCGTTCCTTTTCCATTTTTTGAATGGAGGCTTCCCGTCCGGCGATTTCCGACTCCGATTTGCTTTGCACGGCCGACTCGAAGCTGGCCTTATCTTTCAGGATAATGTCTTTGTATTTTCCGGCGGTGTCGAGCAGGGTTTGTTTGCTCAGGCCCTGGATTTTCAAAGATGCGAAAACCGCTTTCATGCGCGCTTTTTCATCCGGAATATGCGCTTCGAGGGTGTCCATGGTTTTCCAGAATTCAAAATAGTCGGGGCCGGGCAGGTTGGCCTGATCGAACAGTTGGTCGAAGTGTTTTTCAAATTTTGACAATTCGGCTTCCGACAGTTGTTTGGGCGCCGGGGCCTGATCTTGTTTGGGCGTTTCGGCCGCGGCAGTCGCCGCGCGCTCGGACTGGGCCGCGGCCTGCTTAGGTTGTTCTTCATCGATTACGACAAACAAGCTCAGGGCTTTGCGAAAAAAGGTAGACATATCGTTGTGAAATAAAGGTCAAACGGTTGGCGCAAAAGTACGGGTTGTAAACGACATTTCCGGTTAGCCAATGCAGGCCCGCACAAATGCCACGAACAAGGGATGCGGCCGTTCCACGGTGCTTTTTAGTTCCGGATGGAATTGCACGCCTACAAACCACTTGTGCTCTTTCAACTCCATGATTTCCACCAGATTGGATTCCGGATTAATACCCGAAGGCGTCATGCCGGCCTGTTCGAACCGCGCCAGGTAATCGTTGTTGAATTCCCAGCGGTGCCGGTGGCGTTCGCTGACCTGCATCTGCTGGTAAGCGTGCCAGGCGTGGGTTTTCTTTTTCAGCTCGCAGGGGTATGCGCCCAGGCGCATGGTACCGCCTTTTTTAGTGATCTTCTTTTGTTCGGGCATCAGGTCGATCACAGGGTGCGGGGTTTTGGGATTGACTTCGGTGGAAGCGGCGCCTTCCAGCCCGATGACGTTGCGGGCAAATTCAACGCAGGCCGTTTGCATGCCAAGGCAGATACCGAAAAAAGGCAGATTGTTTTCACGGGCGTATCGAATAGCCCTTAACTTGCCTTCAATGCCGCGTTCGCCGAAGCCCGGCGCCACCAGAATGCCGTTGAGCTGGCTTAGCAGTTTTTCCAGGTCGGCATTGGCCACTTCCAGTTCTTCGGCGTGCACCGGCACCACTTTTACCTTGCACTCGTTGACCGCCCCGGCATGCACAAATGCCTCGTAGATGGATTTATACGCGTCGGGTAATTCGTTGTATTTGCCAATCAGGCCGATTTTTACTTCGTGCAGGGGGTTTTTTAGTTTGCCCAGGAAGGTTTTCCAGTTGGACAGATCCGGTTCCCGCCGGTCATTGAGGTGGAGTTTGGAGATCACCACTGCATCCAGCCGTTCCTTGAGCAGCAGCAGGGGCACGTCGTAGATACTGTCGGCGTCGATCACTTCGATCACCGACGGCATTTCCACGTTGCAAAAAAGGGCCATTTTGCGGCGAATATCGACCCCGAGGGGGTGTTCCGTCCGGCAAGCCAGGATATCCGGCTGTATGCCCATGCTGAGTAATTCCTTGACGGAGTGCTGGGTCGGTTTTGTTTTCAGTTCTTTGGCCGCTTTCAGGTAAGGCACCAGCGTCAGGTGAATGACAAGGCAATTGTCGCGGCCCAGATCCCAGCGCAGTTGCCGGACGGATTCGACGTAGGGCAGCGATTCAATGTCGCCCACGGTGCCGCCCAATTCGGTGATGACAATGTCGTAGTGTCCGGTTTGGCCCAGCATCAGCACCCGGCGCTTGATCTCGTCGGTGATATGGGGGATTACCTGCACGGTTTTACCGAGATAATCGCCGGAACGTTCTTTGTTGATTACGGTTTGGTACACCAGCCCGGTCGTTACGTTGTTGGCGCGCGAGGTAGGGGTGTTCAGGAAACGTTCGTAATGTCCGAGATCGAGGTCGGTTTCGGCGCCGTCGTCGGTCACGTAACACTCGCCGTGTTCATACGGATTGAGCGTGCCGGGATCGACATTGATGTAAGGGTCAAACTTTTGAATGGTAACCGCAAAACCGCGTGCCTGGAGCAGTTTTGCCAAAGAGGCGCATAATATACCTTTTCCGAGCGAAGAAGTGACGCCGCCCGTAACAAAAATGTATTTCGTCATCGTAGTACGTTCGATTTGTTACGGGATGCAAAGGTAGGGCTGCCAAACGGGAAGCTTACTATATCCTGTTGTTTTTAATTTTGGGGCTTAGTTTCAGAGATGATCGCCGCTGAACACTCCCCTACCCTCGCTTGTTTAATGGCCATGCAACTTGTTTGTTTCCAGGATTTGGGTCGCCTCGCATACCGGGAGGCGTGGGATTATCAAACGGCATTGCACCGGGCATTGATAGACAACAAATTGAACAACAGAAATTTAGAACCAAAATCCTATCTGCAACAACACCATCTATTGTTTGTGGAACACCCCCCGGTGTACACCCTCGGCAAGAGCGGTTCGCTTGCCAACCTCCTGTTGGAAGAAAATGAACTCGAAGCAAGAGGCATCGAATACTTCCCCATCAATCGCGGCGGCGATATCACGTATCACGGTCCCGGCCAAATTGTGGGCTACCCTATTCTCGACCTGGAGTGTTTTTTCACCGATGTGCACCGCTACGTGCGAAACATAGAAGAAATCATCATTCGCACCCTGGCCGATTACGGTCTGGAGGGCTGCCGCCTGAAAGATTACACCGGCGTGTGGCTGCCGCCCCGTTTTCAAAGCCCCGATGTGCGGGAGGAGGAGGATGAAGGGGCCATCTTTTGGGAAAAATACCGGAAAATTTGCGCGATCGGGGTGCATCTGAGCCGATGGGTGACACTGCACGGTTTCGCTTTTAATTTAAACACGGAACTGGAATATTTTAGCTATATTGTGCCCTGTGGCATTGCCGATCCGGATAAAACCGTCACCTCCCTGGCGCGGGAACTGGGAAGACCGGTTGACCAACCGGAAGTCGGCATACGCCTGAAAAAGCATTTTTGCGACGTATTTGAATGTGAACTGGTGTCTCGTTAAATTTTAAACGCGATGAAAAAAGACATACCAATTCGGAAAGTGGAAGACATGGTAGTGGCCGTAGTGCCACGTATGGCGCATGAAGAAGACCATGAGGAATTTTGGGATTCTTACCTGATCAATCTGAAAGAAGAACCCATTTATGCCGTACTGGTTAATTCACGGGGATACGGCGTACTCGACGGCGAACAGCGGCGCACCACTACTCTGCGCTATTTTTGGGAAAAGATCGAACCCTTGAGTGCGGTCAAGATCGAACCGGTGCAAAAATCCGTACTCCGGCTGGCGAATG
>CALEYM010000458.1 GCA_937926185.1 uncultured Bacteroidota bacterium
ACCCTCATAAACCCTAATAAACCTTTCTTACATTTGCGCCGGCCTTGTGCCTGCATTAATATTTGAAACAGACCAATCTGATAATGACTTCCTTTAAGACGCTCAACAACCTGGCCGGATGGCTGGTTTTTGCCGTGGCGGCGCTTGTATTGGGCGCTGCTGCCGAACCCACAGGCAGCCTTTGGGACTGCGGCGAGTTCATTTCCGGCGCCTATAAACTTCAGGTGGTGCATCCGCCCGGCGCCCCCATATTTTTGATGGTGGGCCGCCTGTTTGCCTGGATCGGCTCCATGGTATCTGACGACCCGTCGACCATCGCGTATGCCGTCAATCTGCTCTCGGCGCTGTGCACGGCGTTTACCGGCATGTTCGTATGCTGGACGACAACCATCCTGGGCCGCATGGTGCTGGCGGGCCGCGAGGGCGAATTGAACCAAGGGCAGGCCATTGCCTTGTTGGGCGCCGGCATCGTCGCCGGTCTGGTGACGACGTTCACCTCCTCCATCTGGTTTTCAGCCGTGGAAGGCGAGGTATATGCCATGTCCACGTTTTTTACTGCCATGACGCTCTGGGCCGTACTGAAATGGTACCAACTGCCCGATACGGCCGACGCCGACCGCTGGCTGGTATTCGCGTTCTACTCCGTGGCCTTGTCCATTGGCGTACACCTGCTGAGTTTGCTGACTTTCCCGGCCCTGGCCCTGTTTTATTATTTTAAAAAGGCTAAAAAACCGACCGTTTTCAACGCGCTGCTGGCAGCGGCTGCCGGTGTGGCTTTTATTGTCGCGATACAGGTGTTGATCATCACCGGTATTCCAAACCTCTGGGCCACTTTCGACCGCTGGGTGGTCAATGGACTGGGCATGCCCTTCCACAGCGGGATCATATTGGTGTTCCTGCTTTTTGGCGGCGCTATATGGTGGGGTTTGCGCTACGCGCGGCGTACCGGCAACGGCTTGTTGCAACGCCTGGTAGTGGCATTCGGGGTGATGGTGATCGCTTATACCTCGTTTGGCATGGTGGTGATCCGCGCCATAGCCAATCCGCCCATCAACATGAACGACCCCTCCGACGCCACCCGCCTGCTGCCCTACCTGAACCGCGAACAATACGGCGAACGCCCCTTGTTCCGCGGGCCCAGCTTCAATGCGCAACCCACGGGTATCAAAAGCGAGCCGCGTTATGGCCGCCTCGGCGACCGCTACGAGGTGGTAGACGAAAAAATTGATTACGAATATTCCAACGCCAGCAAATCCCTGTTCCCGCGGATGAGCGACTATTCGCAGGGCCGCCCGCAATTGTACCGCCGATGGATCGACAAACCTTCCGGCGAACCAACCCTGGGCGACAACATCGAGTTCTTCTTCAAATACCAGCTCGGCTGGATGTACTGGCGCTACTTCATGTGGAATTTCGCCGGACGTCAGAACGGCGAACAGGGCTTTTATTCCTGGGACCCCAGCTCGGGCAACTGGATCAGCGGCATCGGCTTCATCGACGAAGGCCGCATCGGCAACCAGCAAGAATTGCCGGACTATCAGAAAAACAACCAGGCCCGCAACAAATACTATTTTATTCCATTCCTCTTGGGGCTATTAGGCTTGTTCTTTCACTACCAACGCCGCCCGCGAGAGTTCGCGGCGCTGATGGCGCTGTTTATCATCACAGGTATCGGCATTATCGTGTACTCCAACCAGCCACCCAACGAACCCCGCGAACGCGATTACGTACTGGCCGGCTCCTTTTTCATTTACGCTATATGGATCGGGCTGAGCGTGCTGGCCCTGTTCGATCTGCTGAGCAAAAGGCTCAAGGCGCCGGGCGTGGCTGCGGGCGCCGTCGCTTCCCTGCTGGCCCTGAGCGCCCCGCTGCTCATGGTCACCCAAAACTGGGACGACCATGCCCGCTCGAAACATTACGGCAGCCGCGACTACGCGAGCAACTTCCTCAACTCCTGCGCGCCCAATGCCATCATTTTCACCTACGGCGACAACGATACCTACCCGCTCTGGTATTGCCAGGAAGTGGAAGGCATCCGTACCGACGTGCGCGTGGTGAACCTGTCGCTCATCGCCGTCGACTGGTATATCGCCCAGCTGCGCCGCAAGGTGAACGACTCGCCCGCCATCGAAATGAGCATTCCGCAGGAAAAAATTCGCGGATACAAACGGGTGCAGGTGCCGTTCTACAACCCCTCGGGCAAAGAACCCGAAATGACGCTCGCCCAGGTGCTGAAGTTCATCGCCGACGACCATCCCGTGCCGGCGCAAGGGGGGCGCGATTTCGACTCCTACGTGCCCACCCACAATATTGCCATCCCCGTCAACAAAACCCAAATGCTCGCCAACGGCATGCTTTCGCCCGCCGACAGCAACGCGGTGGATACCATCCGTTTCAGTCTTGGCGACCGCACTTTCCTGATCAAAGACGACCTGGCCATACTCGACATCGTCAGTTCCAACTTCGGCAAACGCCCCATCTACTGGGCCGTGACTACCCGGGAGGAAAAACTGCTGGGCCTGAACGATTATCTTCAACTGGAAGGCCTCTCGCTGCGCTTGGTTCCGTTCCGTTCCCGCAGCGACGGCGGCGCCTTCGGCATTATTGGCAGCGGCCGGGTAGCCACCGACATCGCATACCAAAACATCATGGAAAAATGGCGCTGGGGCAATTTCGATAAAGAGCGCCTTTACGTGGATCGTTCCTACATGCCCAGCCTGCAAACTATGCGCGTAGCCATGATCCGTCTTTCCCGGCAACTGATCAGCGAGGGCCAAAAAGACAAGGCCATTGCACTGACCGACAAATATTTCGCGTCGTTCCCGGACTATAACTTCCCCTACGATCAGTTTTCTGCCTACATGGTGGATATCTACGCTCGTGCCGGGGCCAAGGATAAAGCCGCGGAAAAAGCGCGGGCTATCGCCAAAACGGTAGAACAGGAAATGAAATTCTATCATTCCCAGACGCCCGATTTTAAAAACGGCTATGAGCAGGATTTTCGCTTTGCCCTCAGCGCGGCCCAAACCCTGCTCAGCATCGCCGACTTCATGCAGGATGACGCGCTGAAACTGGAACTGCAAAATATGTTCAAGCCGTATATGCCCGATGTGCCGCCAATGCCGGGAATACAGGAGGACCCCATCGACAATTAACAAGCGCCGCAAATGGGCCGCATTCTCGCCATTGATTTCGGATTGAAACGCACCGGCATTGCCGTCACCGACCCGCTGAAGATCATCGCCAGCGGCTTGACGACCGTGCCGACCGCCGAAGTGCTGGCGTTTTTGAAAAAATATTGTGCCGGGGAACCGGTGGAAGGCTTCGTCGTTGGCCTCCCGCTGCACCCCGACGGTAATCCAGCCCAAATTGCCCCCGAAGCCGACGCATTTGCCGCGCGTTTGCGCAAACTTTTTCCCGAAATCCCCGTTTTTCGCCAGGACGAACGCTACACCTCCAACGAGGCCAAACGTATCATCCTCGAAAGCGGTATTAAAAAACAAAAACGCCGCGATAAAACGCGGGTGGATAAAATCGCCGCTGCATTGATACTGGAACAGTTCATGCAGGAACATCATTGGTGATTGAGTGATTGAGTGATTGAGTGATTATTTCATACGCCGCCTACGGCGTCG
>CALEYM010000459.1 GCA_937926185.1 uncultured Bacteroidota bacterium
TATGATTCGGATTATGCTAAAAAGGCTCTGACGGGGTTTTCAGACGGCTTCTAAGTAAGGTTTTACTTGCGTGAAAGAGTAATACTCATCAGTCTTTTGAACAAATAATTGCGCGTAAAAGAACAGTTCTTTTAGGGTAAAGTATTTTGATACTATTAAAAGATTGTTATGGTTGATAGCATTAGCTTCAACATAAAGTAGCTCCGCGGTATCGTATTTGCGCATTTCAAGAAACAATAAAATAAGGTTATTGAGGCTGGTGATATAGTAAGGGTGTTCTTTGCCCAGCTTTTTCTCAAATGTCTTCTTTGCTTCCAGGAAAAATGGTTCAGATTTATCATACTCGCCTATTTCTTTGTAAAAAAGTGCAATGTTGTGCAGGCTATTGGCAAAATCGGGATGATCTTTACCAACCAACTTTTCTATGATGGAATTCGCTTCAATAAAATTACTCTCGGCTTTGTTGTAATTTCCAATTTTTAAATAAAGAAGTGCCAGATTGTTAAGACTCTTTGCAAAATCCAGATGTTCTTTCCCCAACGATTTTTCTACAAACTCTTTTGCTTCTATAAAAAGTGGCTCAGCGCTTTTAAAATCATTTATGTTCGCATACCAACAAGCAAGATTGTGCAGGATCCAATAATAATCAAGGCTTTCCTTTCCAAGTGTCTTCTCTATGATGTCTTTGGATTCGAGTAAAAAAAATTTCGCTTTGTCATAATTGCCAATTGCCATGTACACATTGGCCAAATTATTTAGATTCTTCGCATAATTTGATTGTTTTGTACCAATAGATTGATCCCAACAGTTTTTTGCCTCCAGACACCATTTTTCAGCTTCTGAATAATCACCTTTTAAATAAAGTACTTTTCCACGGTTAAAACAACAAAGTCCGTATAATACCGACTGCCTTCCTGCCTTCTCAAATGCAATTATTTCGGATTGGGCATTGACTTCGAGAGCTTCTACAAAATTACCCGCCTCGGCCAGTGCCCGTGACACCTGTATCAAACTATCCACCTCTCTCGCCACCGTCGCCGAGTCCACGATTTGCGAAAAACCGAAAACCGGAAAAAATGCCAATAGAGAAAGAAAGAAACCCTTCATCGTGTATGAATTGAAGAAATGAAAAGTCCGTTATAGCTTACCAATAAAAAACTTCCCCACCACCAGCCAATCTTCCGATTCCTGCTCTTCGATGCGGTAATAGTACAAGCCCCTTCTAAAATCAACCTGCCGGGTGACGCTAAAGTTCGCTCGTCCTTCGGTGTCAGCTTCCAACAAGAGAGGCAGTCTGAGCAAGGGCGCGTTGCTGTTTTTGTTGTCGAAAACCAACAGTACAAGCGACAGTTTTTCCGCTTTGGCGGCTCCTTCCACCGTTCCGGAAAAATGCAATTCAGTTTTGGTAAAGGGTTTTTGGCGCAACCGGGCGCCCACTTCCGGGACAGTCATTTTTACCCTCAATTCAGCGGCGCCTCGCAACTCGCCGATCAACCGATCCATGCCGGGGTTTTCATTAAAATCAGCCGGGTCGGCCTGGGCAATGGGCATGGTTTTTTCGGGTTTCTGAGCCGGAACGTCTGGTGGCGGCGCTTTCTTTTCCTGTTCCGCCGGCGTTTTTTCAGGCTGCTTTTCTATCGGAGCAACAGGTGTAGTAGCCGGCGCTTCCGGTTTCATAAAATACCAAATCCCGCCGGCCAGTAGTAGCACGACGGGGAGCGCTGCCCACAAGGAGCGCCGGGGCCTGGGGCGTTCGTTCTCCGGCGCGGGCGCTTCGGGCGGGGGAGGCTCGTCCATGATGCCCGACAACGCTTCCCGCAAGCGCCAGCGGGAGGGGTCTTCATAGTCTTCCTGCAAGGCCCGGTGCAATTCCACTTCCTCGCGGAAATCGGCGTCGGTAGCCATGCGCCGCTCCACTTCCTGCCGTTGCCGGTCGGGCAGGCTGCCGTCGAGGTAGGCCTCTATCAGTTCGTATAATTCCCGCTTATCCATCGGATTCAGGTATTGAGCAACTCCCGGTATTCGGGGTATTTTTTTATCAATTCAAGCAGGCGCGCTTTGCATTCGTGCTTGCGCTTGCGGGCGTAGTTGTCGCTGGCGAAGCCGAGGCGCCCGGCAATTTCAGTCATTGGCGTTTTTTGAAAAAAAAGCAGCAGCAGTTCCCGGCAGTCCGGGCCGAGTTGGGCGAAAGCTTTGTCAAACAACTTTTGGCGCTCCAGCCTGTCGTGGTCGAATTCGGGTTGCCCTTCGGCGGTATATTCCATTTCTTCCGGAATCATTACCTCCCGGTTCGTCTTTTTTTTCCGGCGGCTGCGCCAGAGGTTGTGGGCGATACCATATAATAAACTGCTAAACTGGCTGGTCAGCTGAAAATCAGGCTGTTTCGCCCGGGCGAGGACGACTATGAGCGCGTCCTGAAATACGTCTTGGGCGTCGTCGTCCGTACCGCCGTTTTCCCGCAACAATTGCCGAACCATGGGGAAGAACTCCCGGTACAGGCGCCGGAGCGTCTCCCGGTTGCCGTCGAGAATGGCGGCGATGTAGTCCATGGTTATGGCGGTTTGTTCCATGCGGACAGGGTCGGTGGTTCAGCTAACAAATGTAGTTAAGGCTTTGAAAAAAAAACAGGATGACGGGTAATGTTTTTGGAGGATGGGAAATCCATTGCAGAACGCCTTCGATCCAGATTTTTTACAGTTAAAATCTCCTTTTTTATGAAAA
>CALEYM010000460.1 GCA_937926185.1 uncultured Bacteroidota bacterium
CGCCTTCAACGGTCGACAAGACACAATTGATCAATTGAATGAGATTGGTCTGGAGCAAATTGCATTGTCCGCAATCACGGTCATGGAACTACCGCAAGGAATGGGCAATAAAAATGAATTGGCCCATTGAGTCATAGCCTTCAAATCCCCGATGCGATTATTGCGGCGACGTCTATCGTATACCAAATTCCGTTGCATACCTATAATTTGAAGGATTTCGATTTTATCGCAGAAGTAGCACTTTATAGCCACAAATAATTTTCAGCGAACTATGGCTTCCACTCCCATAGCCGGCTATGCGCGGCTATGCCGTGGAAGCTGACATTGGACAATATAAAACCAAACATACCCAAGACTCGTTTTTTTATTCTGCCCTACTTAACCAGTAATTTCCCGGAAAAAAGAGAAGTATCGCCTTCGGAAGTAACCTTCAACAGATATATTCCCCCCGGCAAATCGCCCCGCTGCAAAAAATACTCATTTCCTTCAAACGTCACTTGCCGTAAAAGGCGGCCATCGGGGGTCGACAGGGAAAGCGTTTTCTTTTGACCCGGTTCGCCAATTTTCAGGTAAGTAAAATCGCTGAACGGGTTGGGGAAAAGTAGAACAGGCGTCTCTACCACATCTTTTACTTTTAAAACGGAAGCCTGGCTCCCGGCAGTTGCCAGGAAAATATCGGCTTTGCCGTTATCCAGATATTCATTGCCGCCGATCAGGAAGCCGCCGGCCGGGTTCGCGGCGATGGCGCGTGTACGGCATTCATAAGGCAATGAAACGGTTTGCCAGTCCAATACCTCCAGTTCATCATTGAGCAATGCAAAACAGGGCTGGTCCGGCCCTTCGCCTTCCGGTTTAACGACGCCTGCCACCGCCAGCCGGCCTTCCGGTGCAGCCGTCGCGGCGAATAGATATCCCGGGCCAAGGTCGCGCGGCAATTGCGCGGACCTGATCAGATTGCCCTCCGCGTCGTACCGGCAAACGATCAGGTGGAAATATTCATGCACCTTGTCGGTGGTTCCGCCGGCGATAAAACAGCCGCCGTCAGATGTGGCCACGACCCCGTTGGCCCGGTGATTTATTTCTGATCCGAAAGCACTCTCCCATATCAGTTCCCCTTCCAGCGTACATTTTACCACCAGCATTTTATCGGGCGAATCGTCCGGCTTGTAAGTATAGCCGGCCAGAAAGAGGTGCCCGTCGGCGCTTTGGGTCATGGAATAGGCCACGGAAGGCGCCGCGGTTGGAATTGTTTTTTGGAAAAGCACCCGCCCGGACGGGCTGACTTTGGCCAGCAGCATGCGAAACGTGCGGGTTTGGGCGCTTTCGGTGCGGCCGGCCACCAGAAACGAGCCGTCGGGCAACTCCAGGGCCACGTCGCACACGTCGTCGTAGGCGGCGCCCACCAGCACGCGCCACTGCTCCACGCCCCGGGCGTCGGTTTTCACCAGGAAGCCGTCGCAATTCACGCCGTAGCTGAGCGCCGTATGACCGGTGATAAGGTAGCCGCCGTCGGAAAGGGACAGCACATGATTGCCGCCATCTTCTTCAGGGCGCAGGTAAAATTGCGTCCACATCACTGCGCCGGCGGCGTTTATTTTAGTCAGGTACATGCTGCCGTCGGGGTCGATGTCATCGCTTTTATTCAGTCCGGTAAATACGAAGCCGCCTTCGGGTGTGGCGGCGATACTGCGGGCGTCGTCGTAAAATCCGTTGCCGTAGGTACGGGTGAAGGTCAGGGGCTGGCTGTGGAGCATAGCAGCGAAAGCGCTCCAAAGGAGCAGGCAGGTAAAGTATTTTTTCATGACGGGGTAAGGTTTGGTGAACGGATGTTTAAGCCGTTTCTAAAGAACGGCCTGAACTTCATTTTTGCTGCCTTGCGGCCCGGTTGGAGGTGTCATCGCGACGCAGGAGCGGTGACATCTCCAACCAAACTGCTGCCAGGAGTTGCAATGAGATGTCACCAGCCTCATACTTCGGCTGATGACACCTCATTGCCGGCTGTCTGTTCAATTCCCCGCCTCCGGCAAAAAAGCGGTATCCATCACATACCGCGCCGGGTTGGCCGGATCGATCATGACGCGCAGCAGGCGCCCGTCGCCGACGAAAGGCGTGGGATCGTACCAGATGTTGTCGCTCTCGAAGGTGTAGACTTTATTGGTCGATTTGTCGTGCCATTGACCGGTGATGACAAAAGGGCTGGCGCCGTTCACTTTAAGGCTGGTGTTGTACCGCACCTCGGTAAAGGGCACATCTATGGGCGTGCCGTGCTGCCACAACCAGGCCCTTCGCTTTTTTGAATAATACCGGTTCAGCAGCCCGCCGAAACCGATGCCGCCGAATACCAGGAAAAAAATACCGGTGATCAGGGGAATCACCCAGGTGTCGGTACCCTTGAGCGCCAGTTGGCGCGGGTTGTCGGCATCGTACCAAAGCGTGACCCGGTCGCCGATTTCGAATTCGGGCGGACTGGTGTACATGCCGGCATTGTGCGTGACGGATTCGCCGTTTTCGGTCACAAATGTTACGGTAGGGCTGGCGCCGCCGCTGTCGCTGTACGACATGTCCACCACTTCGCCCTCGGTGCGGATGCCCTCGGCGCGCAAATAATACAGGCTGAACATGACGCTGCCGAACACAAGGCCCATAATGGCGCCTACCAGGGCGAAAATACCGAAGAAAACGGTCAAGAAATTTTGCCTGAACCAACTACTCATAGCTGTTTTTCCGACTTTTGCGCGATGAAAATTTTACTGCTTGGCGGCGGCGGCCGCGAACATACTTTTGCCTGGAAACTGGCACAGGACCCCGGTTGCAGCCAACTTTTTATCGCTCCCGGCAACGCCGGCACCGCCGAATGCGGCGCTAATGTAGCCCTTTCCGTTACTGATTTTCAGGGAATTAAAAATTTTGTGCTGACCAACGATGTTCAAATGGTGATCGTCGGCCCGGAAGAACCCCTGGTGCGCGGCATCGTCGATTTTTTTCAGGATGACCCGGCGTTACAGGAAATCACGATCGTCGGCCCCGCGGCAGCCGGCGCCCAACTGGAAGGCTCCAAAGCCTTTGCCAAAAAATTCATGGCGCGTCACGGTATTCCCACGGCACGCTATGCCGAGGTGACCACCCCGGAAGAAGGCGCCGCTTTTCTGAAAACCATGCAAGCGCCCTACGTGCTCAAAGCCGACGGACTGGCCGCCGGTAAAGGCGTACTGATTTTGCATGATTTGGAAGAAGCCGTTTCATCTCTTGAAACCATGCTCGCCGGACAGTTCGGCGAGGCCAGCCGCCGGGTGGTGATCGAGGAATTCCTGAGCGGGATCGAGTTTTCTGTTTTTGTTTTAACGGATGGAGAAACTTATCGCATTTTGCCGGAGGCAAAAGACTACAAACGCATCGGCGAAGGCGACACCGGGCTGAACACCGGCGGCATGGGCGCCGTATCGCCCGTTCCGTTCGTAACGGCGGAGTTATGGCAAAAAGTGGAAACCCGGATCATACAGCCAACCGTAGCCGGCCTTTCCGAAGAAAACATTGATTACAAGGGATTTATATTTTTCGGCCTGATCAACGTCGGCGGCGATCCCTACGTGATCGAATACAATTGCCGCATGGGCGACCCGGAAACGGAAGTGGTATTTCCCCGGTTGAAAAATCACCTGACTGAACTTTTCACGAAAATGGCTTCCGGCCGGCTCGGAGAGGCTCAAATTGAAACTATTCCGGAAACAGCCGCTGCCGTGATGCTCGTAGCCGCCGGTTATCCGGGCGATTACCGCAAAGGCGATGAGATTCGGATCAACCGGCGCAGGGAAGGCTGCCTGTACCTGCACGCCGGCACCTGTGCCGCCGATAGCAAGGTGCTGACCAACGGCGGACGGGTCATGGCGATCACGTCGTTCGGGAAGTCGGTAACAGAAGCCGCGGAGCGCTCGGTGGAGGCAGCGGAAGAAGTGTATTTTGATGGGAAATATTTCAGAAGGGATATCGGGAAGGACCTGTTTTAATTTTGGGGTTCGCCTAAATTAATGGTATACGAATAGGTATTCGTCTTCGGCTGTTCCGCCGGCTCGGACGCGCTTGTGGTATACACGTAATTTACCTGCATACCACCGGTTTGCCGCGGCGCTGGAGCCGGGATTTTAGCCGGCGCCGGCAATTTAAAGCGGATTTGCGCTTTTTTGTGAAATAATACCTTCACGCCCCGGTTGCGCCCCACGGCAAATTTGAGCATACGCACCACCCGCACGGCTTCTTCGTCGCAACCGAAACCGAGCGGCTGTAATATGCGGGTGTCCACAACATTTCCCTTATAGTCAATATCGTACTCCACCAGCACCGTACCTTCAATTCTGGCCTCCAGGGCTAGGGCCGGGTACCGCAGGTTGGCGTAGATGAATTTGGTCAGTTCTTTTGGCCCGCCCGGGAATTCCGGTTGCTGGATAAAATGTTTTGCTTTTTTTTCCTTCTCCATGATATCAACACTCAATACCCCAAATCGTGTGCCAGCCTGCGGTGTTGCAGGTATTTGTCCAAAAAACGAAGACCCAGTAAGACGGCCGTCAGCAACAGCCCATACTGCAGGAAAGCGTTATTGGCCCAAAACGACCAGTCGATGGCCGGCATTTCCGGAATGGCTATCGAAGGCACTTGTTCCGGCGAAAGTTGCAGGGCAGCTACCACCATCACCACCACGGGCGTGAGCAGAAACAACCCGAAAACGCCGGCAATCAGCCAGATGATCCAGTCTTTTCCCTTGGCTTTGGCCCGTACGTGCACCTGCTCGGCGGCCCATGCAGCCATTACCCGGTCGGCGAAGCCAGGATCGGGCGATTCTAACGGGAGGGAAAATAACTCCCGCTTTTCGGCCAGAATGATCTCCAGCCGGGCTTGTCCTTCGGGGTTAAGCCGCAGGTAATCCTCCACCCGCCGTTTTTCAGCGGCGTCGAGAAAGCCGTCGGCGTAATCCCACAACATATCGTCGCTGAGCATGAGTGTATCTTTCATAACGCTGTTGTTTATGCTGGTTTATGAGGGTTTATGAGGGTTTATGAGGGTTTATGAGGTTTAGAGGGTTTAGAGGGTTTAGAGGGTTTAGAGGGTTTAG
>CALEYM010000461.1 GCA_937926185.1 uncultured Bacteroidota bacterium
TTTAAAATGTTCAATATACAATGTCCAATGACCAATTTTCAAGTCTTATGAGACACCCTCAACGCGGTTTTTCTCTGCAAATCCCCATTACTCCGCCTTCAGCACATCCGACGGATTCATCCGTATGGCATACCAAACCCGCGCGCCTACCGTAACCAGTGCTATGGCGAATACCGCCGCCGAGGAAAGCAGCACCGTGGATGGCCCAACTCCCACGTTGATCCTGAAGATCATGTCCATCAGTAATTTAGTCAATGCCCAGCCGCCGTAGCAACCGATGATCGCGGCGACAAGGAATATCCACAGGTAACTTTTGTTCACCATTGCCAGGATATGCGCCGGCCGGGCGCCCACGATCCTGCGCACGGCAATTTCTTTCATTTTTTTCAACACCGTCAGCGATACGAGCGCGAAAAGGCCGGTTGCGGTGAGCAGGATAGAGACGATGGCAAACCAGGAGAAGATCCGGGCGATACTGGTCGTCACTTTCATGGCTTCGGCGGCCACTTCATCCTGGTAAAAACCGTTGAAGGGTTTGAGCGGGAACAATTTGGTCCAGGCTGCTTTCACCTGGTCGAAAGTAGAGTTGAGCGCGCCCGGTTCTGCCCGGATAACGAGGTCCTGGAATTTATCCGGGCGTACAAGCCGCATGACCACCGGTTCGAGCGGATCGAACAGGTTGTCGATATGAAAATCTTTCAATGTGCCGGCAACGGAAAATGTCATCGTATCGATGCGCACCTGCTGCCCGATGGCTTCTTCCGCTGTCCAGCCATACAGGCCGGCAAATTTTTCCGAAACCAGCAAAGCGCTGGTATAGTCCGATTGCAAATTCGGGTCGAATTTTCTGCCGGCAGCCAGTTTCAGCTGCATCAGATCCAGGTAGCCGTCGCCCACGGCAATGTACCCCGTTTCTTTTTTTTCGCCTTTTGCCTCTGCAACAACCGCCGCGTAACCGAATCCGATGTGGTGCCGGGTACCGGCGGTGGCCGCCACACCCGGCATGCCCTGTACGGCCTGCCGCAGGGCGGACCAGGTGTTTTCATTCTGCACCTGCACCAGCATGACGTTTTTGCGGTCGTAGCCGTAGTCGTACGTCCGTTGGAATTCCGCGTTTTTTGAAAAGGCCACTGCCGCGATAACCGTGATGAGCGAGACCATCACTTGCACCCCGAGCAGCATCCGGGAAAACAGGTTGGTGCCGCCGAATTTGACCATGCCGCTGAAAATGCGCGTTGGATTGAAGCGGCTGATATAAAAAGCCGGATAAGCGCCGGCCAGCAGGGTGGCAAATAAAATGGTCAATCCCATGAAGCCCAGCAGACCGGGGTCGTTCAGGTAGTCGGCTTTTACTTCCAAACCCTCGAACATCTGATTAAAAAACGGCAACCACCAGCGGTTCAATTGTACGGACAATACCGAGGCGAGCAACACAATAAACCCACATTCGAGCAACATCTGGCGCATCAGCTGGGCTTGTGTGCCGCCCATGACCTTGCGTACGCCCATTTCTTTCAGCCGCCGGTTGGAGCGCGCCACGGTGGTGTTGGTAAAATTGAGGCAGGCAGACAGGAAGATCAGCAGCGCCAGCGCGAACGGGCCATAAGCCGCCGAGTCTTCGGGCCGGTTGTATAATGCGTTCGAACTAAGCCCCTGATCGTGGTTGGCCACCTCGGACAGCGGCTCCAGCACAAAACCGCTCACTTTCCAATCGGGTCGCGCCGAGTTTTGCGGTTCGATGTATTTTTTAAAATCCTCTGCCAGCCGCGCCGCGTCGGCGGGATTGGGTATTTTGAAAAACGCCGCGTCGATCAGCCAGGTCCAGTCGTCCCCTTTGACCGGGCTGCCGTCCAGTTTATATTGGTTATCGAAGTGGGTTATGAAGTTGAACCGGATGGACGAATTAAGCGGCGGGTTTTTCAGTACGCCTGTCACCGTCAGCGGCATCTGGTATGGTTCGCCGACGTAAAAAGTCAGCGTTTGGCCCAACGGGTTTTCATCGCCGAAAAACTTGACGGCCATTTCTTCCGTCAGCAGTACGGCGCCGCGGTCGTTCAGGTTCCTGGAGCCCGCCACGAGCGGGAAGTTGAAAAGATCGAAAAATGCCGGGTCGGTGAAATGCGCCTGGTGAAAAAACGGTTCGCTTTGCCGGGCTTTGATGTTCAGACCCCGGCTGTCGAGCCGGACCGCTTCCCCGATACTGGCGAAGTCTTCTTTCGCTGCCAATACCATCGGCAGCGGGCAAACGCCTTTCAAATCCTTACTGTTCTCTTTCGACACGATGGCCCGGAAAATCCGCTCCCGGTCGGGGTGAAAATTGTCGAAACTGAAGCTGAAGCGGTAATCCAGCCAGCCCCACACCACGGCGGCGATGCCGATGCCCATGCCGAGCACGTTGATGAGGGTGTAAAGCTTGTTGCGGCGGAGATTGCGCAGGGCGACGGTGAGGTAGTTTTGAAACATAGCTGTGCGGTTTGCTTGTTTTACACCGTCAAAGCATGTGCCAGTGGTACAATTTATTGAAATTCAGCTATTAGCACAGATTTCTGCTGTGGTCAGAATGCCGGATTGTCCGGAAATGGACGATCCGGTGTGCGGAATTGAACGCGTGTGCCGCTAATCTTTCCCCGGCAGTTTCCATTCCACGCCCATCATTCGCGCGTATTCTTCCAGCGGCGGCAGACCCACGGACGCTCTTCTGACGTTCACATTCGCCTCGTCTTCAATGGGATGAAACCGGTAGACGCCGGTTTCGGGGTTCATCGATAACTGTGAACCGTAGATCTGCGGTATACCTTTATGCATATTGATGCGGTCGACCAGGTAGGCCCAGTCTGATTTCCGGAGTTCGCCTTTTTCGGCGGCTTCGGTCAGCAGCGGGAAATATTTTTCCTGCTTTTCCAGGGGCGCGTGCTGGATGACCAGCCAGACGGTGCTGGCGCCCCGTTCGCCGACCATGGATTTGCCGGGGAAACCGTGTTCGGCAATAATGGCTTCGATCCGCAGGAGATTGAGCGAATCCTGCCTTACCCACTCCCGGAGAAAGGTGCCAAATTCCGGCGATTCCCGGTCGGGGTGCACCGAGCGGACGGAATCGAGCATCAGGCGGTATTTCTGATCGAGATAGCGGATGGTTTCCAATGCTTCCATCAGGTCGAAGCGGATGCCTGCCGCGGAAGCCTTTTGCCGGGCGGTTTCGCGGGTCTTTTGTTCAAAAACACCGCCCAACGCTAATTCCGGATATTGGCTGGGATTGTCAAGGAGATGCAGGCAAATATCCCAGCCAATTGCGGCCGCCGTTTCGAGTAGTGAGTCCCGGCCGGCGGGGTCGCCGCATTTTTCGGCACAGGCTGCCGCCCGTAAATGGCTCAGGGCGCTGTGTCGTGAAATATGGAACGCCGCCCGGTAATTTTCCAGGCATGCCGCGCAGTTGCCGGCGGTCATTTGCCTGAAGGCTTCGTCGACCAGGCGTACGTATTCGGGGTTGTTTTGGCTGCTTTGCGCGTCGGCGGCAAAGGGCATTAAAAAGAGTAGTAAGGCGAATCGCATTTTTAAAAACTTTGTTGTAAACAAATCAACAAACAGACAAATCGGCAAATAAAAAATTGCGCGTACCTTTGATGATATTTTCCTAATCCCGCCTTTGGTATGAATGACTATCTGATCCGGTTTGCGCTGTTGCGCGAACGCGCCTTTCGGGAGCCGAATAATCGGGAACTCTTCCGGCAACTGCTTTTTTGCATGGAGCTCACCGGCAACTACCCGGACAGCCGCGAACTTTACGAAGAAATACTCGAACGGCATCCCTATAGCGGCTATGCCTGGTATAATCTGGGGTGGGCTTGCATGCCTTTGGACGCGCCCGATGACGCGCTTGAAGCCTTCGAGTATGCCTACATTACGATGCCCGCCCTGGAAGAAGCCTACCACGCTTATGCCGAATTGGCGATTGAGCGGGGGCTCTACCGCGCCGCGCTCCGTTGCTACGCCGAAATGCACGGGCATGTAGACACCGACAGTGAAACCCTGGCCCGGATGGCCGAATGTCATCTCCGGTTGGGAGAAACCGGGATAGCCAAAAAAATTTGCAGCCAGATATTACAATCGGATCCACATTGCGCCGGGGCCTATTACCAATTGGGCGCTTGTTTTGCCGCCGAAAAAGATTACCGTCCGGCGGCAAAATGGATGCGCGCGGCCATCCGGATGGATGAATGTCAGGAAGCATTTCACAGCGCCCTGGCCTTGACGTATCAGCAGCTTGGACAACCGAAAAAAGCCCTGAGCCACTTCTGGCGGGCCGTGGAAATTGCCCCGGAAGAATCGGCATCATGGCTGCGACTGGCTGATTTTCTGATACTTGCAGGAGAGATGTCCCAGGCGCGGGAGGTGCTCGAACAAGCCCTCGAAAACACTTCCGGCGCCGAGTTGTTGTATTGCAGCGCGGCCTGCCAACTGTTGGCAGGCGACCGGGATTCGGGCGTGCTGACCCTCCGGCAGGCGCTCGACGCCGACGCCGGCCGGCAATCCAGTATCTACCGCTGGGCGCCCGCTCTGCGCGACGATGCCGAAATCACCGGTTTATTGAACAATTACAAATAGGTTTGTTTTTTCAAAAAAAGATGGTACCTTTGCCCGCCTTTTTTAAGGCGGTATCTTTTTTCATTCAAAAAATTTGATTTTCAATATGTTCGCAATTGTTTCCATCGCCGGTCAACAATTCAAAGTTGAGGAAGGTCAGCAGATCTTCGTCCACCGGCTGGCAGCACAGGAAGGCGACTCCGTCTCCTTCGACGCCGTACATCTGATCGACCGCGATGGCCAGGTATCCATCGGAGCGCCCAATGTGAGCGGCGCCAGCGTAAAAGCCAGCGTGCTCAGCCACGTAAAAGGCGACAAAGTGATCGTTTTCCACAAAAAACGCCGCAAAGGCTATCGCAAGAAAAACGGCCACCGCCAGTCGTTCACCAAAATTAAAATTGAGGCCATCGCCGGATAAAACAGACCGGTTTTCAGGCGGCTCGGGAAACAGAAGGAAACACCACTTCTTCCTGCGCCCAATCGCTCAATCACTCAATCACTCAATCACTCAATCACTCACTGAAAAATGGCACATAAAAAAGGCGTAGGCTCAACCGATAACGGCCGGGACAGTAAAAGTAAACGACTCGGCGTGAAACTCTTTGGCGGCCAGAAAGCAGTGGCCGGCAACATCCTTGTCCGCCAGCGCGGCACCAAATACCACCCCGGCGAAAACGTATATATGGGGCGCGACCATACCCTGCACGCCGCTATCGACGGCATCGTGGAATTCCGCCGCAGCAAACACGACCGCAGCTTCGTGAGCATTGTTCCGTTCCCGGAAGTCGCGGAAACCGTGGCCAAATCTCCGATAGTTAAAGTCCCCACACGGGTGAAGCAAGCAGCCGCCCCGGTGGCCGTGGCCGAAGAACCGGTGGCTGAAGTAGCAGCCCCGGCCGCGGAAGAAGCGCCCGCGGTGGAGACTGCCGCCCCGGAAGTAACAGAAAAAGCGGCTGCTCCTAAAAAACCTGCCGCGAAAAAAGGCCCGAAACCCGACGACCTGAAAATTGTGGAAGGTGTCGGCCCGAAAATTGAACAACTGCTGAAAGAAGGCGGCATCAACAACTGGGAAGAACTCGCCGCGGCGCCCGTCGACCGGCTGAAAGAAATCCTCGAAGCCGCCGGCTCGCGCTACCAGATACACGACCCGAGCAGCTGGCCCGCACAGGCCAAATTTGCCGCCGAAGGCCGCTGGGAAGACCTGAAAGACTACCAGGAAATGCTCATCGGTGGTCGCGATGTGACAGAATAAATAATTTTTCCGGGCAATCTGCTTGTCTGTTGTTGTTATTTGTCCTATTCTTGCAACATCATTGCTACGACTTAAGAAGTTTTTGTTTTCATAGCTTAATTTTTTAGTTGTTGCCCCGGCTGCAATCAGTCGGGGTTTTTTTATGTTCACCCTTCAGCACACCGACCCGCACAGCCGCGCCCGCGCCGGGAGAATTGAAACAGATCACGGCGCAATCGAAACGCCCATTTTTATGCCCGTGGGCACGGCGGGTACCGTAAAAGCCGTGCACCAGCACGAACTGGACAACGATATCCGCGCGCAGATCATCCTCGGCAATACCTACCACCTGTACCTGCGGCCCGGCCTGGATATTCTCCGGCAAGCCGGCGGCCTGCACGCCTTCAACGGCTGGCCAAAACCCATCCTGACCGACAGCGGCGGCTACCAGGTGTATTCCCTGGCCCACCGGCGGAAAATAAAAGAAGAAGGCGTCACCTTTCAAAGCCACATCGACGGCTCGCGGCACACCTTTACACCTGAAGGCGTCATGGACATCCAGCGCGTCATCGGCGCCGATATTATAATGGCCTTCGACGAGTGTACGCCCTATCCCTGCGATTTCCGTTATGCCAAAAACTCAATGGAAATGACCCACCGCTGGCTCAAACGCTGCATCGAACGGTTTGATACCACCGAACCGCTGTACGGGTACCGGCAAACCCTGTTCCCCATTGTACAGGGCAGCACCTACCCCGAACTGCGCAAAATATCGGCGGAAACCATCGCCGCCGCCGGGCGCGAGGGCAATGCCATCGGCGGCCTTTCCGTGGGCGAACCGGCGGAAGAGATGTACGCCATGACCGGGCTGGTCACCGAAATTCTGCCCGCCGGCAAACCCCGCTACCTCATGGGCGTGGGCACCCCCGAAAACATCCTGGAATGTATCGCGCTCGGCATCGATATGTTCGACTGCGTGCTGCCCACCCGCAACGCCCGGCACGGCGTACTCTACACCGCCGAAGGCATCATTCATATCCGCAATGCCCGCTGGAAAGACGACCTCGACCCCATCGACGCCGACAGCCCGGCAGCCACCAGCCGCCTGCACAGCCGGGCCTATTTGCGTCATTTGTTCATCAACGACGAAATTCTGGGGATGCAATTAGCCACCCTGCAAAATCTCGGCTTTTATCTTTGGCTCGTCGGAGAAGCCCGGCGACGAATACTGGACGGGACATTCCTGCCCTGGAAAAATGAAATGGTGAAAAAGGTGGCGATCCGGTTGTGAGCAGGTCGCCAACCGCGACAAATTTTTCACCGCGGAGGCACGGAGACACGGAGCATTGCCCCCGCCGTGAAAAATCAGCAATCAGGCAGCGTTTCTCCGTGTTAAAACCTCTTATACTCCGACAACCTTAACATTTGCGCCAAAATATGCCGGAAGCGGCGGGCGTTTCACTTCTCATCTTCCGAATCGTTAAAATTTGCGCAAAGCGGCAGCAAAACACCGGGAATGTTTCTTTGCCAATTCCTAAAAACCTACCTTTGCACACTTTAACAAAAAAAGTTAGGGTAATTTTTCAGCCCTGCCTAATATTGTACGCTGTTTTCAACCAAACAACATAGTCTGCCTGTCTATGAAAAAAACTACTCTACACCTTTACACGCTTTGCCTTGCCCTTCTGACGTCGGTGGCCGTACAAGCACAGGACATCCACTTCTCCCAGTTCTATATGAGCCCGCTGAACCTCAACCCGGCACTCACCGGTGTGATGAACTGCAACCAGCGCCTCGTGGCAAACTACCGCAACCAGTGGTCGTCGGTGTTGAAACAAAATGCCTACAATACTTATTCGGCCTCTTACGACCAGAAACTCCCGGTCGGCCGCTATGACTATTTTGGCGTTGGCGGCACCTTTTGGGGCGACAAAGCCGGCGAATCGGAATTCGCCACCCTGCAGGGGCGCCTCTCCGGCTCTTATGCCAAAAAAATGGGCGGCTACCGCCGCAAAGCCCATTACTTAGTGTTCGGCGCCGACATCGGCGTGAGCCAGCGCAGCATCAACAGCAACGCGCTCAAATGGCCGAGCCAGAACAACGGTCAGGGCCAGTACTGCGAAACCTGCGGCGACCCGGAAGTGATCGATGATCCGAATTTCCTGTTCCTCGACATGTCGGCCGGCTTGCTGTGGTTCAGCGTATTCGACGAAGACAACAACTTCTACTTCGGCGGCGCATTCAGCCACCTGAACCGGGCCAACCAGTCGTTCGGCAACGCCAACATCCCGCTGTACAGCAAATTCACCTTCCACGCGGGCGGCGAATTTATGACGGGCAAACGTTTCGGCCTCATCCCCGGCGTGGTTACCTTCTTCCAGGGCCCCTCGTTCCAGGTAAATGCCGGTAACTCCTTCAAATTCCTGCTCGGCAACAGCCGCCGCTACCACCAGGCCTTCCAGATCGGCGCCTGGGCGCGTGTAGCCAACAAACTCGAAAGCGGCAAACTCGTGGATGCCTTTATCCTTAGCACCCGCTTCGACTACGAGCAGTTCACCATCGGATTCAGCTACGACATCAACACATCGAGCCTGAATACCGCCTCCAACGGCAACGGCGCGTTCGAATTCTCGCTGGTGTACAAAATCTGCGGTCCCGAACGCCGCGGCGTGTACTGCCCGAATTTCTGATAAACCGGGGGTTTTCCCCTATAAAATTTGAAAAAGATTTCCGTAGTTTTGCCCACTCGGAAATCTTTTTCTTTTTCCCCCAGGCCCCCCCTGAAGAGTATCCGGAACAACCAATGCTCATTGGTCACCAAATTAAATCAAGACCTTATGTTCGGTAATAGTAAAAGCGCGGAAGACGCCAAATCAACCCCCGCCCCCTCCTCCTCCAACGCTTTAAACACCCTGGTGAAGGGCACTGTCGTCGAAGGCAGCCTGCGCTGCGACAGCGACCTGCGGGTAGACGGCGTCATTAAAGGAAAACTCAACTGCCAGGCCAAAGTAATCATCGGCCCCACGGGCGCAGTGGAAGGCGAAATACGCTGTCAGAACGCCGTAATAGAAGGCCGTTTCAAGGGCATACTCCATGTGAGCGAACTGCTGAACGTGCGCGAAACCGCCGAAATAGACGGCGAGATCACCACCAACAAACTGCTGGTGCAAAGCGGCGCGAAATTCAACGTATCCTGCAAAATGGAAACCGGCGGCTCGGCCAACGGCGCCGTGAAAAACCCGAATCCCGCTACGAAATTCGAAAACGATGCCGCATCATCCGCCAGCGCCCCGGTCTCCGGAGGAAAAGCGGAAGTCCGCAATTAAAGACTGGGCCAAATACGGCGGCCTCGCTTTTCAACTCTTCGGCGCCTGCCTCGCGGGCGTGCTCATCGGCCGTTGGCTCGACGCCAAAATGCAACTGGAACGCCCCCTGTGGGCCGTGTTCCTGACGGTGTTGTTTATGGTGGCATCGCTGTATTCGTTGTATAAGCAATTGACGAGGTGAATGGCCTTTGGCCTTTTCCACACGCGCCAATACCCCGTGTTGACAATTTTGTGGAAAGAAAAAACGGAGATTTTTACATTTTTGCCGGAAATTTGTTTTTAAAACAAAATATTTTGTTTTATATTTGCCGGCTTGCATTTGTTTTAAATCTCGTTTATGCCAACGCTCCAGTTCAAGGGAAAAACTTTCGTGCAGCACCACCACCTGGCGGTGCGGTACCACCGCCTTATCCCCCGGCCCGAAATTTCCCCAACCGACCGCCACAGCCTGCAAAGCGACAACCTCATCATCCGCGGCGATAACCTGCTGGCACTCAAAGCCCTGCTGCCCAACTACGCCGGCCAAATCAAGTGCATCTACATTGACCCGCCCTACAACACCGGCAACGAAAGCTGGGCCTACAACGATAACGTCAATTCCCCCATGTTCCGCGAATGGCTGGGCAAAACCGTGGACAAAGAAGACCTCACCCGCCACGACAAATGGTGCTGCATGATGTACCCCCGCCTTCAACTGCTCCAGGAACTGCTCAGCGAAGACGGCGCCATCTTTATCTCCATCGACGACAACGAACAACACCGGCTGCGCATGATGCTGGATGAGATTTTTGGGGAGGAGAATTTTGTGGCAACGATTGTTTGGCACAAAGTCGATAGTCCTAAAAATACAGCCATTCAATTGAGTGAAGATCATGAATTTATAATTCTATATGCCAAAAACTCAGAAATTTGGCGCCCAAATAGCCTCCCACGAACGGAAGCAATGATTCAACGTTACAAAAACCCTGACGCAGACCCAAGAGGTCCTTGGCTGTTAAGTGACTTGGCGGCAAGGAACTTTTATGCTCAAGGGAGGTATCAGATTTCAACACCATCAGGACGGATAATTGAAGGCCCGCCAGCTGGAAGTTATTGGCGAGTGAGTCAGGAAAAATTTGCAGAACTTGAAAAGGATGGAAGAATTTGGTGGGGTGAATCTGGCAATAATCGTCCGGGGATTAAGCGATTCCTTAGTGAAGTAAAAGAAGGGGTGGTTCCCCAAACGATATGGTCATGGAAGGATGTTGGCAGCACTCGTCATTCTAAGCAAGAATTAAGCTTGATAATGTCAGCCGGTTCAAATGAAGATTTGTTTATCACACCTAAGCCTGTAAGTCTGATCAAACGCATTCTTGAAATCGCCACTGACGACAACTCCCTCATTCTCGACAGTTTTGCCGGCAGCGGCACTACTGCCCAGGCCGTATTGGAACTGAACAAGGAGGACGGCGGCAACCGTCGCTTCATTCTCGTGGAAATGGAAGAATACGCCGAAAAAATCACCGCTGAACGCGTCCGCCGGGTGATAAAAGGCGTACCGGGGGCAAAAAAAGAGGCCTTGCGCGAAGGTTTGGGCGGCTCGTTCAGTTATTTCGAGTTGGGCGAAGAGATTGAGTACAACCGTTTTCTGACCGGGGCCGACAGCTACCCCTCGTGGGAAGAGCTGGCGCGTTTCGTGTTTTTTACCGCCACCGGCGAACAACTCGATCTGGACAAAAGCGACCCGTCCAAAAGTTACGTCGGCGAAAGCCTGCGGCACGTCGTGTGGTTGTATTATCAGCCCGATTATGCCTGGCTGCGCGCCAACGGGTTCACCCTCGCGCAGGCGGAAGCCTTGCCCAAAGCCCCGGAAGGCAAACGAAACCTGGTTTTTGCCCCGATGAAATTTGTGGACGATGATTCGCTGTATTGGTTGCGCATTGATTATCTGCAATTACCGTATGAAATTTACCGGCTGAAATAGATGCAACTCAAACATTATCAGCAAAAAGCGCTCGACGACCTGCAACGTTTCCTCGAAGCCTTGCGGGAAGCGCAAGCCGAATACGAAGTGGTGCGAAACGCCAGCCCTTCGGCGGCCCGCTTTTTGCACCCGCCGAAAATGGCCTGGGAAAAAGCGACCGGTCGTTTTGTTTACACCGAGCGAAAAAACGGCTTAGGCGAGCCGGTAGCCGATATTTATTTCAAAGTGCCTACCGGCGGCGGCAAAACCCTGCTGGCCTGCCACGCCATCGACCACGTCCAGCGCGAGCTGTTCGGGCGGCAAACCGGACTGGTGGTTTGGGTGATGCCTTCCGCGGAAATCTACCGCCAAACGGCCCGCGCGCTCAAGGATCGCCGCCATGCCTACCGCCAGCTGCTCGACCTGGCCACCGGCGGACGAATACTCATCCGTGAAAAAGACGACCGCTTCACCCGTTCAGACGTGGAAGGGAGTTTGGTTATCCTGCTGCTGATGTTGCCCAGCGCCAACCGGGAAAACAAACAAAGCTTGCGCGTTTTCCGCGATTCGGGCGGTTTCACCGATTTTTTCCCACCAGAAGACCGCCACGCGGAACATGAAACCCTGTTGAAAGAAATCCCCAATCTCGACTGTTTCGGCGATGACCCGGAAGATGGCGCCTTACCTCAACTCGTCCGGCAAATCAAAACCTCTCTCGGCAACGCCCTTCGCGTGTGCAAACCCCTGATCATCATCGATGAAGGCCACAAAGCCTGGAGCGACCGCGCGCGCGACACCATCGCCAACCTCAACCCTCGTTTTCTGCTTCAGCTCAGCGCCACGCCACCTGCGTCGGCCAACTGCCTCGTGCAGGTCAGCGGGCGCGACCTCGACCGGGAGCAGATGGTGAAACTGGATATTCACCTGATCAACAAAGAAGACAACCCGGACTGGCGCGATACCCTGCACGCGGCTATCGCCCGCCGCGACGAGCTGGAACGCGAAGCCCTGCACTACCGCCAGAACGGCGGCGACTATATTCGCCCGATCTGTCTGGTGCAAGTGCAGCAAACGGGCGAAAAGCTCATCAACGACCATTCGCGAATTCATGCCATGCACGTACAGCGTCACCTGATCGAAAAGTGCGGCATTCCGGAACGGTATATCGCGGTGAAAACCAGCGAAAACGACGGGCTCGAGGGCATAGACCTGCTAGCCGAAGATTGTGAAGTCCGGTACATCATCACCAAACAAGCGTTGCAGGAAGGCTGGGATTGTCCTTTTGCATACGTCCTGACTATTCTGAGCAACTCCCGCTCCGAAACCGGTCTTACCCAACTCATCGGGCGCGTGCTCCGCCAGCCTTATGCCCGCAAAAGCGGCGTAAAAGCGCTGGACGAATGTTATGTGTACACCTTTCGGCAAAGCAGCGCCGAACTAACCAAAAGTATCAAAGACAACCTCGAGAAAGAAGGAATGGGCGACATCGCCGGGGCTGTTGTACAGGACAATGACCCCGATGCCCTCAAAAAACGCGAAATACGTTACCGCGAAGAATTCCGTCATTTTGAAGGCGCTATTTACCTGCCTAAATTCATGGTGCAGCGCCCTCACGACGGCTCCTGGCGCGATTTTATGCGCGAGGCCGATATTTTCCCCCTGATCGACTGGGACAGTCTCGACCTTGGCCCGGTGCTGGAATTTCTGCCGGCTGAAAAAGATGCCGTAACCGGGCGGTTTGTTCAGGTTGGTTATGCCGAATTCGATATGCTCCGCGAAAAATCGGTCGAATCTTTTGCCGAAAGCGCGGTGATCGATAAAGCCCTGATGAGCCGTTATCTGTGCGCGGTTATTCCCAACCCCTGGGTGTCTTATGAATATACGGTAAAAATTGTGGACGCCCTGACGGAAAAATACGGCCCTGAAAAAATTGCCGCGAATTTTATTAGTTTGGTCGAGTGGACCAAAAAGAAATTTGCCGAACAGGTTCGCATAAAATCGGAAGCAGTCTTCCGGCACTTAATAGAGGAAAAGAAACTGGTGTTTCTGTTGCTGAAACACCCGGAAAACGGTTATTCGCTGCCAAGCCGCTTGCATATCCACGGCTCCGGCAATATTTTGCATCACCCGGAAAGCAATGTAGCCGTCGTACAGCGCAGTTTGTTCGATCAATTGCCCGACGAGCAATTCAACGGCCTTGAACGCAGCGTGGCATTGTGTCTTGACAAGCAAAAAGAGGTGCTGGCCTGGCACCGGAATCTCGTGGGCAAAGACCATTACCGGATTGTCGGTTGGGACGCCGCATCATACCCCGATTTTATCTCCCTTAAAAAATCGCCCGGCGACGAAACGGACTACGACCATGTTTTCGTGCTGGAAACCAAGGGCAAACACCTGCTCGGCAATGATGATACCATTTACAAACAAAAATTGTTTGATCTGTGCAATCTGGCTGATTGGGAGACACTCGGCGCAGGCTTTGAAGGTAAAAAATTTACCTTCCGGATCGTCCCGGAAGATAGTTACGAACAAGTAATCCGGGAAGATTTTACCGCGGTTGCCAATTCGTAATTTTCCCTACTTTCGCCTCCAAACTACCGGTCATGGCTATTGGGTTTTCCATCGTTTTATGGGCTGGCGTGGTGTATGTCTTGTTTTGCGTCCTGTTTTACTTCGGGCAGGACCTGTTTTTCTTCCGCCCCGAACGCCTGCCGCATTGGTTTACCTACCAGTACCCGTTTCCGTTCACGGAAATAAACTTCGATATGGAAGACGGCGGGGTGGTGAACGCCCTGCATTTCCGCGTACCCAACAGCAAGGGCGTGGTGTTTTATATCAAAGGCAACTCGCGCAGCATCAAAGGCTGGGGCAAATTCGCGCGGGATTTTATCGGTAAAGGTTACGACTTTTTTATCCTCGATTTCCGGGGTTTCGGCAAAAGCCGGGGCCGCCGCACCGAGAGCATCCTGTATGCCGACCTGCAACAGGTGTACAAATGGCTGGCCGCCGAATATGGCGAAGAACGGATCGTGCTCTACGGGCGCTCATTGGGAAGCGGCCTGGCTGCCCGCATCGCTTCCTGGAACCACCCGTACACGCTGATTCTCGATTGTCCGTATTATTCCTTTTTGTATCAGATCCGGCAATACGCCTTTATCCTGCCCATCCGCTGGCTGCTGCGCTACCATATCCGCACCGACCAGTTTATCCGGAAAGTGCAGTGCCCGGTGTACATATTACATGGCCGCAAAGACCGCCTGATCCCTTACCGGCAAAGCCAAATGCTGCAAGCCCTGGCGCCAGCTAACATCCGGCTTTTCCCCATCGAAGGCGCCGGCCACAACAACCTGCCCGATTTTCCGGAATACCATGACCTATTGTATGATATTCTGCACGATGCAGAAGAATACGCCAGCCTGAAAGCCGCTGCCTGAAATCAATCCTCCTGAAATATGAAAAAATACCCGTTATACCTGCTCTTTTTCCTGTTTTCCTGCTCTGCTGCCGCCCAGGAATACAACCAGTACGGCGTCCGGCTGATGACGCCGATCATTTTTTCCACCGTAAAATTCGACACCGCCCAAATATTTGAAAGCGCCCGGGCGCGGCTCGGCGTTCAACTGGGCGTTTACAGGCATTGGCCGCTTTCGAAATGGTTCTCGCTGAAAGGCGAATTGAATTATTCCCTGATGGGCTATACGGCCGGCCTTAACGCCAATCTGGACGGCATCCGAAAGATCAATTACCATTATTTCGGCATCACCCTGCTGCCGGCCTTTCACGCCGGGAAAGTGGTGTCTTTGCAGGCAGGCGCGGCGGTCAATTACTTAGTGAACAGCCCGCCCGTTTCGCCCGTTTTTAGCAGCTCTTCGCCCCGTTCCGACCTGGCGCTGATTGCCGGCATTGCGCTGCGCTACGACCTGCTGGAAATACAGGTACGGTACCATCACTCCCTGCGACCTTTTACCCCGAAAGCCCCGACCGAGGCGTTTTTCCGATCGATGGGGCTGGGGCTGGCTTATTATTTTTGAAGCAGGTTTATGAGGGTTTATGAGGGTTTATGAG
>CALEYM010000462.1 GCA_937926185.1 uncultured Bacteroidota bacterium
CGCAGAACACCAGCGTACTGTCCTGCCGCAGGCGGACGTTGCCGCTCAGTTTTTGAATATAGCGGTCGCCTTTCAGGAAGTATTCGCCGGTGACCGAGGATTCGACTTTTACCTTGTTGGTGGTGTCGCGGGAGGGGGTGATTTGCGCGGAGAGGGTAAGGGGGAGGAGGAAGAAGAATAGGGAAAGAATATTCAGGGCTTGCGAGTCAACCCCACCACCGGCCCCCATAGCCATCAACTTAAGGGCTTGGGCATTGCTTTTCGCCCGTGAAACCCCACCCCCGACCCCCCGACCTGCGGTACGGGACAGGCCTCCCCCAAAGGGGAGGGGAGACGCGACACCCCTCGTAGCGTACGCCATGAAACACTTTGATGCACCGTTTTCCAAATGCTGCGTTGCAGATTTTAAATCAATATATTCTTTCATATTTTGGGTTGTTCCGGTGTTGAATCCGACCCTTTTTCCAATTCTTCCTCCTCCTGCTCAACCGTATTTCGGGCGCCTTTCAGCCCCAGTAACCTGAAAATCCACACATAAACGACCGAAAGCCAGGTTTTGTCTACCAGAAATGTCAGGATTGTGGTAAAAAAAGTGGAACAAAGGATAATGGAAAAGACCACGGACTGAATGATTTCACCTCCGGCAACGCCCTGCTGCGCGGGCAAAGACGCCAGCACGGCAGCGCCGAGCCCTTTGGGGATCATCACTGCCATAAAAGCGGCGTCCTTTGGTCTGGTATTGCGCGGTACCGAAAGCCGGACGATGGGGATACGCAGCAGGAACAGCGCCCCGGTGATGATGGCGCCCAGGGTGAGTGGCCACCAATCGTGAAACCGGACCGAGATGCCGATGTAGACGAAAAAAAAGGTGCGCAGCAAAAACACGGCTTCCGAGAAAAAAGCGCGTTCGAAATCGTTCAGCGAAATCGGCTTTTGGGAAATGACATTTTTCATGATTGGCGGCCCCAGCACGTCGATGTTGCCCAGGGTAATACCGAAAGCCAATGCGGCAATCGGGCCCGAAAAATTGAGTATTTCCACCATGCCGTAGATAACAAAAACAAAAGCCGGCGTAGTGAACACGGTATTTTGTAGGGTGCGCATTTGCCGGAGCAAAACGCTCCATAAAAAGGCTCCGGCCATACCCAGCATGGCGGCCAGCAAAAAGGCGGCTATCATTTGGCCGGTTACATAAGCCACGTCAACCCGGCCAAGACTATAGGCGGAAAGCAGGGTGAGCGGCACGGCCAGGGTAAATACGTCGGAAAAGGCGGATTCCAGGATGAGCGTGGTGCGGGAACGCTCCGTCATATTGAACTGGCGCACCAGCGTGGTGATGACCGCCGAGGAGGTGCCGCCCACAATGCTGCCCAGCATCAGTGATCGCAAAAAGCCCAGATCAGTGGAGAAATAGGCTATGCTTCCCGCAACCAAACAGGTTCCGATGAAGTTGTAAGTCGTGATTTTTGCCGTCCCGCTCAGCGCGTTGATCAAAGGCTCCAGCCGCTGCTCGATGCCGCTCTCGAATAGGATGAAAATGAGGGTAATGGTGGTAAATACCGGCCCCACGGCGCCAAAATTCTCCGGGCGCACCAGGCCGCTTACCGGGCCGAGCAGGATACCGATGGTAAACAGCCACAACACGTCCGGTATCTTCGTGCGCTTGAACAAGGCGGCAAAGTAGTGCGACAGAAATATCGTTAGTCCTACAAAAACAATGGTAACGGCAGTGAGCATGACGTAAAGAAACTTAATAGGGTTGCAAAAAAGAGAAAAAGCGCGTGGATTCTGATTTTAATTTTCCGGTAATATTGTTCGACGGGGTGTGTAACCTCTGCAATGCTTCCGTACAGTGGGTGCTTAAACGCGACCGAAAGGGGCAATTTCGCTTTGCAGCCCTGCAATCGGCAACCGGCCAACAAATACTGGCCCGTTTTGGGTTGGATCAGGAATCGTTCAATACGGTGGTGCTGTTGGACGGCAACCGGTTGTTCACGCGTTCCGATGCGGCATTTGAAATTGCCCGGCGTTTGGGCGCTCCATGGTCCTGGCTGGCGGCATTGCGATGGATGCCAAAACGGTTGCGGGATGCCGCGTATGATTGTGTGGCCCGGCGCCGCTATCGCTGGTTTGGCCGGCGGGAAACCTGTATGTTGCCCCGGCCCGAATGGAAGGATCGCTTTGTTTGATCGCTTTCTCCTTTTTCAGGCTGCTTTGGTTCCGAATAAAGCCATTACTTTTACCCAAAATTTTTGATATGACAGTCCGAATGAAAAATCTGCTGCCCGCAGCATTTGTTTTTTGCGTCATTCTGCCGTTGTTCCAAAGTTGCGGCGATGGAGATTCAAAAAATTGTAAGCTTTTCGAATTTAGTAAAGAAAACACGGTAACGGTTCGTTTGGCCGGGCCGGCAACCAGCCTCAATCCCCTGACGTCCAGAACCGGTTATGATACGCAGGTACTGGGGCAAATCTTCCAGTCGCTCACGCTTGTGGAGCCGCAGACCCTCGAAATGGTACCTTTGATGATCAAAACCATCCCGGCTGTCCGGACCGTGGAAAGCGGCCGGTTTAAGGGTTCCCTGGCTTACGATTTTGAAATGTATGAAAATGCCGCCTGGGATAACGGTTCGCCCATTACCGCCCACGATGTAATTTTTACGCTGAAGTTGTTTTTCCACCCCAAATTACCAGCCGCGGGCCGCTATCAAACGTACTTCCCATACTTGCAGGACGTGGAAGCAGATGCCGCCAACCCAAAAAAGTTCACCGCATATTTTAGTCAATATTACCTGCTGGCATTGGAAAGTCTTTGCCAGATTCCCATTTTGCCCGCTTATAATTACGATCCGGCCAGTACCGTTAAAAATATACCCTTGCCGGCTTTCCTCGACCAACAACGGGCCCAACAAATCCTGGACAGCATTCCGGCGGTCAGTGCATTGGCCGATTCGATCTTATTGCCCCGTTTTGCCACGGGAAAGAACAGTATTTCGGGCAGCGGGCCATACCGCCTGGATAGCTACGATCCTGATCAGGGCTGCGTACTGGCGCGCAAGCAAAACTGGTGGGGCGACCGGTACGTAAAAGAAAACCCTTATCTCGCCGCTTTCCCCACACAGCTGCGCTACCGCTTTTTACGCGACGACGGCGCCATTGAAAACCTGATCCGCTCGGGCGGACTGGATGTGGTGCCTGATTTGACGCCGCTGAAATTCGACGCGCTGGCCAAAGACTCCTGTTTGGTGGAACAATACGATTTTAGCTCCAGGGGCGTAACCTACTATGGCCGTATCATGATCAACCACAGAAGGCCGGTTCTGGCTGATAAACGGATACGTCAGGCGCTTGCCCATGCTTTCGAT
>CALEYM010000463.1 GCA_937926185.1 uncultured Bacteroidota bacterium
GCCACCTCACCGCCGAAATCAGCGTGGCCGGGGGTATCGATGACGTTGATTTTAATTCCTTTAAAGAAGATTGCCACATTCTTGGCCAGAATCGTGATGCCACGTTCCCGCTCCAGGTCGTTATTATCCATGATCAGTTCGCCCGTCACCTCGTGTTCTTTGAACACTTTGGAAGCGTGGATCATTTTATCGACGAGGGTGGTTTTGCCGTGGTCAACGTGGGCAATAATGGCAATGTTACGTATGTTTTTCATGCAATTGTTAAATGAGGCGCAAAAGTACGGAAATTTTACCGGCCAACAAAGTGCAGATGGAAATTGAAATTTGTTAATGATTCGCGAATCTTATACATTCATTTTGATACCCTCCAGCAATCCGCGATCAAACGAAATTTTATTTTACGGTGGACGGTGGACGGTGGACGGTAGACCGTCTACCGTCCACCGTCAATCCTCCCACGGATTTTTCCGGAGTTTTTTTCTCGGCGCAATTTCGCCCCGCAGGTAAAGAATGGTGCGTTTGTTGGGAACGGAGTTATCATATAGGATAATTGCCGGTGTGCTGACCCCTCTTTTACCCCTGCTGTCAAACTCCACCCGAACCACCGCCGATTCGCCTGGCATAACCGGGTGAGCCGGCGATTTGAGTATTACGCAATCGCAGGTAGTTTTGGTTTCCCGGATCAGGTATGGGGTTGAACCGGTATTCTTAACGATAAACGAATCGATCAGCCGGTTGCCTTCAGGCATCTTTGGAAAAAAAACAGTGTCCCGGCTCCAGGCAACCTGTGCGGCAGGCCATTGGTTTTCACCCTTTTTCAGCAGATCGATATGCGCTACTACGTTTTCCTGATTTTGATATGAAATTCGCTCATAACCGTGTTGAATTTCACCATCGATATCGGCGCCTAAGTGTCGCAGATAGTCCAAAATCTGAAGTTTTTGACCGGGCGTCAAACTTTTAAGCAGTGGCCGGATATCTTTCAGGTGTTCACTTTGGGCTTTAAGGACCGGGAAAAAAAGTAACAAGGCTGTAAAAAGCAGAAAAATTCGGGATAAATTGCGCATAAACCGGCTGTCTTGATAAAAATCGGCCCAAAGATAGGCGATCTGTAAACGCGGTACTCAAATTCAATTCTTTAAGAAAATTGCAAATGAGTTTCAAATGTTATGAGAATCCACATTTTTGGCACATTTTTGGGCCCGAATTAAGTAGTTTAATAATTGAGGCTTCGGCTACCCCGCCCATCATCCGCTCTGCTCCCTCGTTCCTTCGGCAACAAAAGTCATTGTCTGGTTGCCTCGCTTTCGTTGGTTCCCCGCCTGTAGAAAGCTAATCACGGTCTTTCTTTTTCGCGATTCCTGTCCCGGCTGTTGCATCAGAAGGGTTTTACGCCTGCGTCTGCGCGTACCCGGTTGGGGATCAAATCCATTTGCCGCCCGGTAACACGCTTCGTCTGCAATGTGACGCGGTGTACTGATGATCGTAAATAAGGACACATGAACGGTTTTTGCACGCTTATTTTATTTCAAAACAACTCCTAACCAGATCAACATGCCAAGCAGTAATTACTTGCCCTTTTCACCCTTTTCTCCGGCCCGTTCCACATCCCAAAGGGGATTGTTATTTACGGCGGCCTTGTTCTGTTTTGCGCTCGTTTTTCATGTTAAATCCGAGGCGCAAACATGCGTTTTCAACAATTTTATCCTGGCATCGAACAATCCGTTCAGCACTTGCCCTCCCGGTGTGGATACGATCATTATCCGGGATTCGTTTGCCGTTGATGTCAACTACGAACCCATTATCGGCGGCGTACCCTTTGAAGGCTGGCTGATCGTAGACGGCGGGGTCATCAGCTGGACCTCCAATGTGTACCTGAAACTGGGATATGCCGCGCGGGTGATCCTGATCAATGGCGGCCTTTTGCGTCCAATTTCCAGTACCGTACCCGATTGTAACGGCGCGAAAGCGTTGTATTTTGACAGCAAAAAAACAGTCAATTGCAACGGTATAGGGGCTCCGCACGCTTTCTCAGACGTCAATAATTCCGGTTGCGTCACAGAGGTCGGGATTTGCTGCAACGCCTTTATCATTGAAACGGACAGTTCGGGAAATTACAACGACCTTACCCTTTGTCAACCCGGCGACACGGCGCATCTTTCCGTGTTGGCGAGTGGAATGTTGAATTACAACTATTTTTGGACGCCCAATATTGGCCCGGGGGCCGGGCCCTATCCTATTGCTCCAACCAAAAATAACACCACTTATTCCGTTGCGCTTACAACGATCTTTGACCCTTACGGTCCCGAACCGCCTTATGTACTGACCTGCAGCGGCTCGGTGACCATGAAAATAAATACGCCGACCAACCTGAGCGCAATATCTACCGCGGTTCCCTGCGCCAACGTGGCCACGGGAAATGTCGATTTGAGTGTAAGCGGCGGCGTCACTCCCTATAAATATTTATGGTCCAACGCGGCGACCACGCAGGATCTGAACAATGTGCCTGGCGGCACATATACGGTAACCGTGACCGATGCGAAAGGTTGTACCAACACGCTGATAGCCGCGGTGAAAGTAGAGGACAATACCCCGCCGACAATTGCTTGTCCGTCGAACGCCGCTGGAATTGCCAATCCCGGCTCCTGCACCACGCTGATTCCCAACATCAACGCCGTATTCAGCGATAACTGCCCGACAGTTGGCGTTACTTATTCGCTCACAGGCGCTACCACCGGGTCGGGCGCCGGACAATTGTCCAACACCGTGCCTTTTTCCAGTGGCGTCACAACCGTTACCTATACGGTGGACGACGGCTCAAACGCGGTTTCCTGTAATTTCACCGTGACGGTACAGGATAACCAATTGCCCACGGCCTCTAATCCGGCGCCACTGACGGGCATCCAATGCCTGGCAGCCATCCCGGCGCCAAACCCGGCGGTTGTGACTACCGAGGCAGATAATTGCGGCGCCCCCGCTGTTACATTTCTCGACGATAATATTGCCGGCGGCGGCGGCTGCCCTGGCGACACCTTGATTGTTTTAAGAAGATACAGGGTATCGGATGCCGCCGGCAACAGCATAACCGTTACCCAAACCATCCGCGTGGTGGATAACCAGCCCCCCGTTTTTATTTCTGTTCCCGGTAATGTAACGGTGCACTGCCAATCGATTCCGGCCGTTGGCTCGCCGGCGGCAAGCGACAATTGCAGCGTGTCCGCTACCATAACCTATAACGGCGAAACCCGAACCGATGGCGCCTGCCCTGACACTTACACGCTGCGCCGCCGTTGGACAGCCACTGATAATTGTGGCAACTCCCAAACGGCAGAACAGGTCATCACCGTTCAGGACCTCATTCCGCCGGTCTTTACGGTTGTGCCGCCAAACCTGAGCGTCAGTTGCGATGCCGTGCCCGCGGTCGGATCGCCGGTAGCGACGGACAATTGCGACGCGGCAGTTGCCATCAATTATGACGGCCAAACCAGAACCGACGGCGCTTGCCCGGATACTTACACGCTGAAACGCCGCTGGACGGCCACCGATAATTGCGGCAATACCCGGACCGCTGAACAACAAATTACCGTCCACGATCTGACAAAGCCCGTCTTTACATCGGCGCCCCCTAATATCACCGTGAACTGCGATAATATACCCGTTCCCGGTACGCCAACCGCCTCCGACAACTGCGATGGCTCTGTTTCTGTCGTATACAACGGTCAAACCCAAACCAACGGGGCCTGCCCGAATGCCTTCACCCTTAAACGCTCCTGGACGGCCACCGACAATTGCGGCAATACACAAACTACCGAACAAACCATTATTGTTCAGGATGTTACCAAACCGGTATTTACATTCGTGCCGGCGAATATCACGGTGAGTTGTGATGCTGTGCCCGTAGTAGGCTCTCCCTCGGCATCGGATAATTGTTCTGCCAATGTTGCGGTCAGCTTCGTGAATGAAGTACGCACCAACGGCGCCTGCACGGATACTTACACGCTGACCCGGCAGTGGATAGCTACCGACGCCTGTGGCAATGCGCAAACTGCCATACAGGTGTTAACCGTTCAGGATCTGACCAAGCCGGTATTTACTTTCTTTCCGGCAA
>CALEYM010000464.1 GCA_937926185.1 uncultured Bacteroidota bacterium
AAACTGCCTGTGTCATATTGTATTTGTTTTGTTACAAAATTCGGGGTGACTCATGTCTGCACGGCAACGAATAATATTTCTCTGTTTTTCAACAGATACCGCGCGCTACGACATTTTACACAACCCCGTTCAGCGATCCGACGATGAATAATGGTCAACGCGCGCTCACACAATCGTCCGCCAAACCTTTGCCTCACCCGTCTGATCCGGCCCCGGTGAAGGCGCATCGGGTTTCAGCTGGTCCCACCAGGTCCGTTTCAGCACCAGCGCGCAAACGATCAGGATGACCGCGGTGATCATGAGCGCCGTAGTCTGTCCCAGGATCAGGTACATGGGCAGCAAGGCCATATTCACTTGCGCCACGATGCCGACGAACACGTTGAACATATCCAGTTTGAAATCTTTGTTGCCTTCAAAGCCGGGGTTTTCCGCCATCACGGCTTCGTGCACGGGTTTCCAGAATCCCCAGGGCCGTACGGTCCGGTAAAAATGTTTCAGCGTGGCCATGTCGGTCGGCGGCGTGGCATAAGTGCCGGCGATACTGCCGGCAAGGGAAAGCAGGAACAACAGCGGAAACCAGTACAGCGGTAAACCGGCCGTCACCAGCGGCATGATGAGCGCCGCCGCGGTACCGGTGAGCATGCCCCAGAAAAAGCCGGCGGCGTTGAAGCGCCACCAGTGCCAACGCAGCACGTTGGCCGCCACATAGCCGCCGTACAGGGCCGATACGATCCATTGCAGGATGGTATTCACGTCGCCGGCAAACAAACCGAGCACAATGCTGATGGCCACCACGGCCAGGCCGACGATATAATTCATGCTCACCGTCTGCCGGGATGAAGCGCCGGGATGGACGTATTTCAGGTAAATATCGTTGACGATATACGCCTGCGCGGCATTCAGCGTACCCGCGAAAGTGCCCATAAAGGCAGCCAGCAGGCCGGTCAGCACTATACCCATCAACCCGACCGGGATAAACTGGTTGATGGCCGAGGGCAGTATTTTTTCAAAATCCACTTTGCCATCGGCGCCGCGCAGGTCGAGTTGGTCGTAATACAACAAAGCCAACACCGTAAAACCGATGATCATGGCATAGCGAATGGGCATCAGGATCACCGACACGAAGCCCGACATTTTGGAAGCCTCCTCCGGCGAGCGCGTAGAGAGTATTTTTTGCATGTCGTAGTTTGGCGCAGGCCCGGCCAGGCTGGCCAGCACACCCTTGAACAACATCATCATAAAAAAGAACCCGAAAGGCGAAAAACCGTCCGATGCGATCTTCTCGTTTGCTTCGGCGATGTGATTGGCCCAGTCCAGGTTCAGGTTCCAGCCGAAAAAAGGGCTCATCCAGCCCTCCGGCACGGCCAGCGGCGTCAGCGCCAGGTGGTGCATGGCAATACCGGCCACACTGACGGCCGCTATGGTCATCAGCGAATACATGACAACGTCGCCCAAAACGATACCCGACATCCCGCCGATCACCGAGTAAAATACGGCAAACAAAGTAAAAACAATGCCGTAAAAATGCCCCACATACGCCGCCGGCACTTCGAAGGGCACGTAGGGCGCCACCATTTGCCAGGGAATAAAAATTTCGATAAACTTGCCGAGGCCCACAAAACCGTAAGCCATAAAACCCAGGCAACCGATGACGGCGAACGCTACCACCACCGTATGCGAAGCCTGTGTGCCCGGGCCGTTGCCGAAGCGCGTTTGCAGCCATTCCGCCCCGGTGGAAGCGCCTGAACGGCGCAGCCAGCGCGAGAGGTACATCATCAGGAAAATCTGGTTGAAACAAGGCCAGAGCCAGGGAATCCACACCGAATTCATGCCGTATACGAAACACAGGGTAACCATCCACATGGTGCCGGAAATGTCGAACATGTCGGAAGCGTTGGACAAACCCAGCATGTACCAGGGCAGTTTTTTGCCGCCCAGCAAGTAGGCTTCCTTGCTCTTGCGCGCGCGATGACGCATGGCGAGGCCAATAAGGACCGTGGCGGTCAGGTAGCCGAGAATGATGAAAAGATCGAGGCCGGTGAGTTTCATGTTCAAATCGGATTGAGTACTCCCCGGCAAATGTCACTCAGCCTTTTTTTACCTGTAATTGTCCTGTTGCACAAACAGCAGGGGGAATTGTAACGCGCATTTCGCTTTCCCGGCATATCAAACCGCCCGCCTCAATGAAACATTAACCCCCGCTTGTTACCTTTGAGGGGAACGTATTTTTGCCCGGCTACAAATCGATAGGCATGAACAAATATTTACGCCCAACTTTCATATTAATTCCGGCATTGTTTTTCCACGCTCCAACCCTGCTGCCGGGGCAGGCGCCGGTGATCGATTCCGCGGTGGCCCTTTCCGGCCAGGTAGAACAGTATGGCAGGTTTGAATGTCTGGTGTACCTGAAAGCTGCCCCGGTTAATCCGTACGATTACGATGAAATCACGGTACAGGGGCGCTTTACCGGGCCCGACGGTCAAACGGTTGTGACGGATGGCTTTTTTATGCAGGACTACACCCTGAATGCTGTCACCGGAAATCTTACACCCACCGGCCCCGGCGGTTTCCGGGTGCGGTTTTGTCCCGCTTTGCCGGGCGAGTGGCAGTGGTCGGTGGAAGTAAGCGCCGTTTCGGGGAGCGCATCCGGCTCGCCGCAAAAATTTACCTGTACGCCTTCGGCAAACAAAGGTTTTGTACGACGCGCTGCCGGCAACTATTTCCGTTTCGACAACGGCGAACAATACATCCCCAACGGGCAAAACGTGTGCTGGCAAAACGGCAATATTTACCTGGATTATAAAAACTGGCTGGGCGATATGGCAGCCAACGGCGCCAATTTTTACCGCCTCTGGATGGCGCATTGGGGGCTGGGCATAGAGTGGAAAAACAACACGTCCGGCTTTTCCGGCCTTAAAAAATACAAACAAAGCGCGGCCTGGTTTATCGATTGGATGCTGGATTACAGCAAACAGAACAACCTGTACATGATGCTGTGCATCAATCACCACGGGCAATACAGCTCCATAGTAAATCCCAACTGGGGCGAAAATCCCTATAACGCCGCCCTGGGCGGCCCGCTCGCCCAACCGCAACAGTTCTTTTCCAACCCCGATGCTAAAGCGCTGCACAAAAACCGCCTGCGGTACATTGTGGCCCGATGGGGGTATTCCACACAATTGCAATGCTGGGAATTGTTCAATGAAGTAGACCTCACCGAAAACTTCGACGCCAACGCGGCCAACGTGGTGAGCTGGCACCAGGAAATGTCCGATTACCTGAAATCCATCGATCCTTACCGGCACCTGGTCAGTACCAGCGGCTCCAAACCCGGCGCTTTCGACGATATTTGGGAACTGCCCTCCATCGATTTTACCCAGGAACACGTGTACCGCAACGTAGCCAATATCGAAGTGCCCGTGGCGGAAACAGCCCGCGAGTTGCTCAAAGATTTTGACAAACCCGTCCTGATCGGCGAATTTGGGCTTTCCGGTTCCGGCACGCAAACCGCTGCCGACGACCCCGCGGGCGTTCACCTGCACAACAGCCTGTGGGCCGGCCTGTTCTCCGGCAGCGCCGGCACGGCCATGACCTGGTGGTGGGACAACTACACCGAACCACAGAATTTGTATCACCACTTTGCGGGGCCTGCTGCCGTGGCCGCCCAAATACCTTTTGCCGCCGGCCAATACCGGCCCGCCGCGGCCCAGATAACGGGCGGGCCGCCCAGCGACGCCTCTTTTTCGCCGGCCGCCGGCTGGGGCGCCGGCACGGCCGCCCTGTTCACCGTAGACGCCAACGGCAACCTGACGCCCGGCGTCACCAACCTGAGCCTGTTCCTGTACGGCGCTACCTGGAACACCCAATACCGAAATCCACCGCAATTTACCGTCACCTTTCCGGCCGCTTCCAAATTCCGGGTGCGCACCGGCGCCAACACCGGCTTGGATCCGAAAATAGTGATCTACCTCGACGGCGTGGAAAAAATCAACCAAAACGCGCAGGTCAACACTACCTACGCCATCGACGTGCCCGCGGGCCAGCACACCATAAAAGTGGACAATCTGGGCACCGACTGGATAGAAATAGCCGAATATGTTTTTGAAAAGATCGGCAACAGCGTACACGCTTATGTGTTGCGTTCGGCCGGCGGCGAACGGGCGGCAGGTTGGGTACACCACAAGGCTTACAACTGGCAACGCCTGAAAACCGGCGGCCCGCCGCCTCCCGCTGCCGGCACGGTAGTCACCCTGCCGGATATGGCGGCGGGGCAGTACGTGATCAAATGGTGGGATTGCGCCAACGGCAAGTTGCTGAACGCCACCCCTGCTGCCACCGACGGTTCGGGGAACCTGACGCTGGCTTGCCCGCAAATCCTTTGGGATGTGGCTTTTACTGCCGGGCCCGACGTGGTCAGCGTGGCGGATGCCGGCAAACAGGAAGCTGCTCCGGCGGTATTATTTCCTTCGCCCGCGCCGCGCCATTCCACCGTTTACTGGTCGGCCGGGGCAACGGAGGAAGGCCACTGGACCGCCCGGTTTTTCGATACGAAAGGGCAACAACTGAAAGAAACGACTTTGTCCGTTTCCGGCGATGCGCCGGCGGCATTTTCAACCGCGGGCTTGCCGGCAGGTTTGATCACCATTGTGCTGGATAACGGACAGGAATGGCGGCGGGGAATGTTTGTTTTGAGTGAATAAGGGTGTTTTTTAAGAAGCAGGAGTACAGATTTTTATCCAAATAATTTTGCGCGCCAATTTATGCGTCTAATAATCGCAATACTATTTATCCTGTCGGGAACGCTCCGTCTGCCCGCCCAGGCGCCCCGCATCGAGCGCCTGCCCGGCGGGCTGAAGGTGGCGGAAATGCCCGTGCTGGCTATTGTACCCAGCCAAAGCGGTTTTTTGTGGTTCGGCTCCTGGTTCGGTCTGTTCCGGTACGATGGTTACACGCTTAAAGAATATATGCCCGCGGCGCAATGGGATGGCAAACCGGTGACAGCCTATAAGATTTCCTGCCTGTATGAGGATAAAAACGGGATATTGTGGATCGGCCTGTATTCCGGCGGATTGTTTCGCTTCGACCCCGTAACCCAGCAAAGCACGGTGTGGCAATCGCGGCAAAACGATCCTGTTACCCTCAGCGACAATACGGTACAATGTATTGCGGAAGACCCCTTCGGATACATTTGGGTGGGCACCAAAAACGGACTCAACCGCCTCGACCCGCAAACGGGCAAAATACAGCGGTATTTTGCCCAGAACGGCTTACAAAACCACCAGATACGCTCTCTGTGCATGGGGCGCGACGGCGCCCTCTGGGTTGGCAGCTACAATGGTATCGCCCGCGCGCAAATCGCCGCCGAAGGCGCCGCGGCGTTTCAGCATTTTTTCCTCACCCCGCCCGCTGAAAAAGCGCCCCCGGGCGTGGAGTCGCCGCACGACTTTATTTTTACCATTCGGGAGGACAATCATGCCGACGGCCTGATCTGGATCGGCACAAAAGGTGGTCTGAAACGGCTGGACATGCGTCAGCCGTCTTTCAGCAATGCGCTGACCCATTACCGGGCGCGTCCCGGCGGGCTGAGCGATAATTTCGTGGAAGCCATCCTGGAAACCACCGAGGGCCCCAACCAAATACTGTGGATCGGCACCTACAACGGCCTGAACCGCCTGGAAGTAGCCGCGGAAACCTTTACAACCTACCTTCCCGCTAAAGCCGACCCTTTCAGCCTGAACGACAATATGGTCATTTCACTGGCCGCCGACCGCGCCGGCCTGGTATGGGTGGGCACACATAAAGGGATCAACAAAATCAACCCACTGCCAAAGCCTTTCCGGAGCCTCGGTTTTGGCAGTTCCGCGGAAAATAACCTGTGGGCGCTCACCGGCAGCGCCGCAAACGGCACGGAAATTTGGGCCGGTAGCGCCGGTGGCGGACTGAAACACATTGTCGTGAGCGGCCACGAACCGGTAGTCCGCTCCATTTCCCTGGCCCAACTTACCGGCGCGCCGCAAGCCAATTTTATCTACGACCTGCACCTCGACGCCGCGGGCTGGTTATGGGTGGCGACCAGGGGCGCCGGGATAATTCGTTACCGGACAACCGGGCCGCCAGCCTGGGAACGTTTCAGTACCGGCAGCCATCGGCTCAGCGACAACTTTGTGATGTGTGTGCACGAAGACCGCGACGGCCGGCTTTGGTTCGGCGCCTGGGAGGGCGGGCTGATGTGTTTCGACCGGAAAAGCGGGCAGTTCCGCATTTTTAAAGACTTGCCAAACGACAATGTGCGACTCACGGATTTTCCGCTGGTTGAATTGTACTCCGCCGCTGCCGCAACGGATAATGCCGCTATGGATTTATGGATTGGCACCCGGGGAGGCGGTTTGCTTCAACTGGAAGTGGATTCCACAGGGGCATCGCTGCGACTGAAAAATGCATTTACCAGCGCCGCAAAAGGCCGCAATCATATCAATAATGACAACATAACCGCTATCCGGAGGGGGCCCGACCGGCAACTTTGGGTAACTACCGAAGAGGGCCTGAATCGCTGGGATACGATCACCCAAACGTTTGTATCATGGGGTCTGCAGGATGGCTTGCCCGACAGGGTCGTACAAACGGTTTGTTTCGACAACGCCGGCAAAGCCTGGATTTCCACGGGAAACGGTATCGCTCAACTCACTTTCGACGAGCGGTACCGTTTGCTGAAGATGCGCAGTTTCGATAAGTCGGACGGCCTGCCGAGCAACTTCTTTCACGATGGGTCGGGCTGGATGTCGCCCGAAGGTTGGCTCTTTTTGGGGAGTTATGAAGGACTATGTTACTTCCCCGCGACACAGATCAAAGAAAATCAGCACGTGCCCGATGTGGTTTTTTCAGGTTTAAAGATATTTAACCGTCCGGTCGCGGTTGGCGGAAACGCCGGCGTGCTGAAAAAAGACATCAATTTCGCCGGGCAGATTACCCTGCCATATTCCGACAATGTTTTTTCCATCCAATTTGCCGCGCTCGATTTTCAGGAACCGAAGAAAAACCGCTATGCCTACCGCCTGCTCGGTTTTCATGATCAGTGGGTGAACGTGGATGCGGAAAACCGGGAAGCCCATTTTACCAATCTTTCAGAAGGCAAATACACCCTCGAAGTAATAGCGGCGAACCACGATGGCGTGTGGAGCGAAACGCCTAAACGATTGACTATATGTATTGAACCGCCTTTTTACCGCACGATTTGGGCTTATCTGTTCTATGTATTGGCTATCGCCGGTTTTATTTATTGGTTCCGACGGATGGAACTGGCACGGGTGGAGCTCAACAACCGCGTAAAAATGGAAACGCTGCGACGGGAAAAAACCGAAGAAGTGGAACGTATGAAAGTGCGTTTTTTTACCCATATTTCCCACGAACTGAAAACGCCGCTGACGCTGATCCTCAGCCCCCTGGAAGACCTCATCAAAGGCAACCTGGCCCAATCCGAAACCCGTGAGGTATACGAGGTCATGCAACGCAACGCCAACCGGCTCAACCATCTGATCAGCCAGATACTGATCCTCCGGAAAACAGAAGAGGGCCTGATGAAGCTGTCGGTCGGCGCCTGCGACCTGGTGGAGTTCCTGAAAGATATCTGTATCGCCTTCCGCGAACTGGCGCACTCCCATCACGTCGATTTCCGGTTTATAGCCACGGAAGAATCGCTGCAGGTATGGTTCGACCGCGAGCAACTGGAAAAAGTGTTTTACAACCTTTTATCCAATGCCTTCAAATTTACGCCTCCCGGCGGCCATATCACGGTTAAGCTGGACACCGCGGATGAGCAGGTTCGGGTAGTGGTGGAAGACGACGGCAAAGGTATTGCCGAAGCGGAATTGCCCCGCGTGTTCGACCTCTTCTACACCGGCAAACCGGATGCCGCCCTGAAAAAAAGCGCGGGCACCGGCATCGGGCTGGCCCTCTCCAAAAGTATCGTCGATCTGCATGGCGGCGCTATCCGCGCTGAAAGCGCCGGAGACGGAACGGGTAGCCGGTTCACGGTGCTGCTGCCTTTGGGAAATACGCATTTTGACCCGGATAACCTCGAACCGGTAGCCCCGGCCGGCGCCCAACCGTTGCCCGGTAAGCTGCCGGTACCTTCGGAAACGGCAAACGGCAGGGAAAATGGCGTTCCGGAAAAGGAAAATCCGCTCATCCTCGTCGTGGACGACCATGAAGACATTCGTACCTACATCCGTGTGCGCTTGCAGGCCAACTACCAGGTGGAAGAAGCCGCCGGCGGCCGGGAAGCCTGGGAAAAAACCCATCAACTGGTACCCGATCTGGTACTCAGCGACATTCTGATGCCCGATTGGGACGGCCTGCAATTGTGCCGCCAGATCAAAAATGATCCCCTTACCAGCCATATACCCGTCATCCTGCTCACCGCCAAAGGCAGCACCTCCACCCAAATAGACGGACTCGAGGCCGGCGCCGACGATTATATCGCAAAACCCTTTGATCCCGAATTGCTGCTGGCCCGGGTGCGCAATTTGCTGCTGGCACAGGAACGACTGCAGAAGCACTTTCGCCACGGCACCCCGGCGCCCCTGAAAGAACTGGATATCAGTCACCTGGACCAGCAGTTCCTCGAAAAATGCATAGATTGCATCGAGCGGCACCTGGCCGATCCGGATTATTCCGTAGAGCAACTCGGTAAAACGCTTTTTATAAGCCGCATGCAACTGTACCGCAAGATCAAGGCCCTGACCGGCGATTCGCCCAACCACTTCATTCGCGCCATCCGGCTCAGCCGCGCCGCCCAGTTACTTGAAAAAGGCTACAGCGTTGCGGAAGTCACCTACCAGGTGGGTTTCCAGGATCTGAAATACTTCCGCGAAAGTTTCCGCAAACAGTTCGGGGTAAACCCGAGTGAATACGGGGTGAA
>CALEYM010000465.1 GCA_937926185.1 uncultured Bacteroidota bacterium
AGAACCCAACAAAATATAAAAAACAAAATACGAAAACACAAAAAATTAAAACTTAAAAAGCCGGCAATTTCATCAACGTTACAGGCTTCCCGGAAGCCGGCTCCGGAAAAAAATTCCGATTGGGGCATAGGGGATTTCCACACCCCTGCTGTCTTTCCTGCAAACTGCCCCCTTAAACCGGATCCCTAACCTGCTCAGCACATGAACACAAAAATTACTATGCCCGTTTTCGACAACAACCCGCTCTTTGCCGTCTTAACGCCTGAAGAGCGCCTGTTACTGCAACAAACCGCTTCCGTTCAGAGCTTTTCAAAACACCAGGTGTTGTATAAACCCGGCCAATCGGCCAACAAGGTGTTTTACCTGCTAAAGGGAACCGTGAAGGTAGCCGTTCATGCCGAGAAAAAGGACATAATAAAATACGTGGTACGGCCGGGCAGCCTGTTTGGAGAATCCTGCCTGACAGGCGAAGCCCAGCGGCGCGATTTTGCATACGCCATGGAAGACGTGGCCGAAGTGATCGAAATAGAAGCGCAAACCCTGCTGACGGTGATGAAACGCAACTTCGCCTTTGCTCAATCGCTGCTGCATTTTCTGGGCGAACGCCTGCGCTACACCGAAAACCAACTGGAAAAAGTGGTACTGAAAGATTCTAAAAGCCGGATTCTCGAGTTCCTGCATCAAATGGGCATCGAACAGGGAAAACGGATCGGGTTCGAAACATTGGTCAAACACAATATGACGCACCAGGACATCGCCGATCTCACCGGTACCAGCCGGCAAATGGTGACCGCGGTGCTCAACCAGCTCAAACGCTCCAATGTGCTGTATTTCAACCGCAAAAAAATCCTTTTCCGGGATTTGAACGCCCTGCCGATGGCCGGTTGAACAAAAAAAGGTTAACAGTTTTGCTTCATACGATAGAATGGGTTTTGTTCGGGCGGCGTGCAATGGCACGCCGCCTTGTTTTCTACAGGTAAAACTCCTCCTAAAGCCCAATTTCAGCCAAATTATTCCGGCAAATAAGGGAAAAATACCGGAATTTTGGGCGCAACAATATAATACGCACGAAATTATGCGCCTCCGTCTTTTACTTCCTATGCTTTTGTTGTCCGGCGGCTTATCCGCTCAGCAAGACCCGCAATTACCCAAATACCCCACCGCGGAAGAGGTTCAATTCCAGGGCGAACTGCCGCCGGCCCCCGCCCTGGTGTCCGGCATTGCGGCGCCGCCCGCGGGCCCCGTGCGGGCCATGGCCGAATGGGAAGAATTGGAAGCCCTCGCTATCAGTTGGAATGCCAGCACAACCGGCCGCCGCAACATCCTGACCGAAATCGTGCGGGCTGCCCGCGAAGAATGCCGGGTAATTGTGTGTTGCAGCACTCCCAGCGTTGTCGCCGATGCAAAAAGTTATCTGACCAATAAATCAGTGGACATCAGTTCGAACGTCGAGTTTCTCGTTGCGCCCAATAATTCCATCTGGATCAGAGACTATGGTCCCAATGCCGTGTACGCTAATGATGTGGACTCCCTCTATCTTATCGACTGGATTTACAACAGGAACCGGCCATACGATGACGCCATTCCCGGGCAAATCGGCGATTATCTCGGCGTACCGGTCTATTCCACCACCACTTCCCCGTACGATCTGGTGAATACAGGCGGCAACTTTATGTCGGATGGCCTGACTACGGGCTTTTCTTCCAAATTAGTCTTTCGAAACAACGACCAAACCAAAAACGGCGAATGTAACAACATCAACGACGTCTACGGCACAACCAATCACAACGAAGCTACCATAAACGAGAACATGCGGCAGTTCATGGGCATAGAGCGTTA
>CALEYM010000466.1 GCA_937926185.1 uncultured Bacteroidota bacterium
GGCTGCATGACGGCTACTTTCATCTGGCTGGCTCAGTTGTTTTGTACCCGCAGTAAAAATCGCGCGATCATGTGCTGGGTTTCTTCCGACAGGTCGTGGAACAGGGGCAGGCACAATACCCGTTTGCTGTAATCTTCGCTAATAGGCGTTGACTGCGTATTCAGGTACGGCAATTGGTTGAGCGAAGGGTAAAAATATCGTCTTGGAAAAATGTAGTTGACCTGGAGAATGTCCACGCATTTTTCCAGAAACTCCTCGTTGGGCAAAATCAGGGGGAAATAGGAATAATTATAGCCTTCGGGTTCCAGCAGTTCAATGGTTTTAGCCTCGAAGTCCTTGAGCAATTCCCGGTAAAAGTACCATTGCTCTTTCCGTGATTTTAAAATAGTGCCGATATGCCGCAGGTTCACCAACCCCATGGCAGCGTGGAATTCGGAGTTTTTGCCGTTGATCCCCACTTCTTCGAAGGTATTGGTACCGGTATGACCGAAGTTGCGCATCAGCGCCATTTTCCGGAGCAATTCGGGGTCTTGGGTAACAACTGCACCGCCTTCTATGGTGTGGAACACTTTGGTGGCGTGGAAACTGGTGGTGCTGATGTCGCCGTAAGCGAAAATGGACTTCCCTTTATACGTAGTGGCAAAACAATGCGCGGCGTCGTACACCACTTTCAGGCCATGTTTGTTGGCAATTTTTTGGATTTTATCCACCTCGCAGGGATTGCCGTACACGTGTGTTGCCAGAATGGCGGAGGTGTTGGGCGTAATGGCCGCTTCGATCTTTTTGGGGTCGATGTTCAGGGAATCAGGGTCAACGTCGACAAAAACCGGCTTCAAGCCCTCCCAGACCAGCGAGCTCACGGTAGCCACATAACTGAACGGCGTGGTGATCACCTCTCCCGTGAGCCCCAGGGCTTTGAAGGCGATTTGCAGGGCTATGGTGCCGTTGCCGAGATACAAGAGGTGTTTTAGTTGGAGATAATCTTTCAGTTCCAGTTCGAGCTGGTTTACCAGGGGGCCGTTGTTGGTCAGCCAGTTGCGCTGCCATATACCCTGAACATACTCCTGGTATTCCTCCAGGGGGGGCAAAAAAGGTTTGGTAACGGATATCATTGAATACGAATGAGATTAAAGGGCCGAGCCTCTGAAAACGAAGCGGCGGGTTATGCTGTCAATGCGCCGTCCCTTTCCGGAGCAGCGCCGCATCTACTGCATAAAGCATGCCAAGACAAAGGTAGTTTGCATTTCGGGGGGATGATCTTCGTCAGTTGGTTCTTTTAAATTTGCCGGCACTAAGTAAATGTCAGCGCACCTCTCCCCGCGCAAGCCGCATTTCCAGTTCAGCCAGCAGCAGGTTATAAGCCGTTTGCAGCCAGGCGTATTGTTTTTGTTGCACGGTGGTTTCCGCGTCCGTGATTTCCGATGCCAGGCCCCCGCCGCCGGTGTAGCGGGCCTGTGCAAGTTCGAGGTTGGAGGCGGCCAGCCCGATGTCGTTTCGCCGGATAGGCAGTTGCCGTTTGGCCAGGGCAAAGGCCGAATAGGCCGATTCGAATTCATGGCGGGCCTGGCGCCGCAATTCGTCGCGTTGTGCGGCATTTTGCTGTTGTTTCAGGGAAAGGGCCTGGATGCGCTTTTTCAGCTCCCAGCGTTCGGAGAGCGGCACGTTGAGCCGCAGGGCCGCGTTGCCGTTGGCAAACCAGGAATTTTCGGTAAAAAGGGGCGTTTCGTCGCTGAAATTGTTCAGGCCCAGGTAGGCGTTGGCAGTGAGGGTGGGTTTGAGCCGCGCTTTTTCGGTTTCCGTTTTGAGGTTTTGCAACAGATCGTCCAGTATCAGCCGTTGCAGGTCCGGCCGGTTTTGTTCGGCGGTAGCGGGGTCGAAGCGTTCGTTTGACGCGGCTTCCGTTTTGGCTAAAATATCCTGCAGGGTTTCGCCCAGGCGCAGTTCGCCGGCCTGCTCCGCCGGTAAACCCATGCTAAAAAGCAGGTTTTCGAGCGCCAGCCGTTGGTTTTCCCGGGCCTGCTCGAACCGCAGTTGCGCGTCGTTCACCAGCAGTTGCGCCGTGTTCACGTCGGCAGGCAGGCCAGAGCCGCCGGAGCGGCGCTGTTCGGCGTCGCTCAGAAATGTGTTGGCGCGTTTCAGGTCGCTTTCCAGAAAGCGTACTTCTTCCCCGGCCAGCAGCAGGGCATAATAGGCCCTGATGACTTCGGCCACTACGTTGGTTTCGGTCGTTTTCCGTTCGTTTTCCGTCAGCCGGTACTGGAACTCTTGTTCGCGCAGTTGGGCGCCGGTTGTGGCATCGATGAGGGCGACACTGGCTGTCAGCCCAAATGCAGCCTGCCACCAGGTGCCGAAGCGTATGGCGCGGGTTTCATCATTGGGATTTTGCAAGTTGAACTGCCCAACCGGTATTATGCTCGCCGGCAAAAACGGATTCACCTGTGCTTCGGCCGCGGCGCCGAGTTTGACACCCCGGCGCAAGCGTGTTTCCGCCATCCGCGCGGCATTGATCTGTTCCTCCACTGGATACTTGCGCAATGCCGGTTTGTTTGTACGTGCCAGTGCCGCGGCAGTTTCCAGTGAAAGGTTTTGCAACTCCTGCGCCGGTATTTTTACAGCATTTATAAGAAATGCCGCGAATACGTAAATTCTAAGTATTTGATTCATAAAGAATTAATCAGGTATTTTTTTAAAGTTTACTCAACTTTTGCCCCGTATTCAAGCGTCAGACTATCCTCTAAAAACTGCTGCTGGCTCCAGCCTGGTGATACGCCGCAACGCGAACACGGCGCCGGACACTGCTATAAACATCGTCACGGCAAGTATGCCCAGTTTTACCTCCCAGGAAAACGCAAAGATCAATCCGCGGCCGCGTACGCCGTTGCGGAAGCCTTCGAGCAGGGCATAAGCGATGACAAAACCGGTGAAGGCGAAAATGGCCGCCTGGGTGAGGATCAGTCGCCGTACGTAGCCATTGCTCGCCCCGATGGCTTTCAGGGTGCCGTAGTCGCGGATGCGGTCGAGGGCGGCGGAGTACATGGTGAGACCGATGATAAAAAAGCCGGAGATGATGGCAAAAACGATAAGGGTGCCCGTACTCACGCCGATGCCGGAGCTGCTGAGCACGTAATTGACGGTCGATTTCGACAGGTCGGGGCGTGTCCAGGCTCGGATGCCGTACAGATGGCGGTTGATGTTGTCGCGCACCTGTTGGGGAGCAAAGCCCGGCTGTATCTGCACGATGACGGCCGAGATTTTGGTATCGCTGCTGTTGCCAAAGTATCGGGCGCGTTCGATGGTCGTGTACATCGTATTGCCGCCGAAGCCGCGCAGGTTTTCAGTTTGTGCCCCGATGACGGCGCGTTTGCCGTTGATCTCGATCTGCAGTCCGACATCGGGAGACAGGCCGAATGTTGTGCCGTCGTAAAAATCGGCGCTTACGGCGGCGTCTGTCTGCAATTGAGCGAGCGAGCCCTGGCGGATTTTGCCGGGCGGGGGCCCGGCGGCAAATGCCGGCGCTTCCGAACCGATGAGGGTGACCGGCACCGATTTTCCGTTGGGAAATACGACCGTGCCGTTGGCCAGCACCAAACCGTAAGCGGAGGCTACTCCTTCGATGCTCCGTACTTCGCGCACGATACGCACGTCGAGTTTGCCGAGCGTGTTGGCGTCGCTGGTTTTGGCATCCACCACCCAAATATCGCCGTTGGAATTGTCCACCAGCGTCGACATCAGGCCCATGAGAAAACTGGCAATACCGAACTGCTGACCGATCAGAAAAGTGCTGATCACGATACCGATCACTACGCCGATGCTTTTGGCTCTGTCGTAGCGAATGAATCGAAGGGCTGTATGCAGCATGTTGTTTGTTTTTTAGTTAAAGGTCGATCACACATTCCACCCGTGCATTGAGCAGCAGGTTTTTGGGGTCATGGAGTAAGATCTTTACTTCCCGTACGCGTCGGTCCTCCTTTTCGCCGGGCGTTTCGGCAAAAAGGGATTTCTTTTTCAGCAACGGCGCAGCATAGATCACTTCGCCTGCTGCAAGCGTATTTCCGGCGCCTATGGTCCGAATGATGGCTTTTTGCCCGGGCAGTACCCGGTCGGCGAGCAATTCGTCCACCTCACAACGTACGATGGTGCGGCCGTCCGGGGCCAGTTCGGCGAAGCCGCTTTGGGGCGGCAGGGCGTTACCCACCTGGGTGGATACGCTGAGCATTCGCCCGTCGACGGGGGCTTTCACCGTTTTCAGGGCAAGTTCGCGTTCGGCGACGGCGAGTTCGTTTTTAAATTCTTCCAGCCGGCTGCGGCTCACCCGGGTAGCAGCCCGGAGCCGCTCTACAGCGGCTTGCTGGTTTTGAACCTCAAATTGGGCGTTGTCGCGGTTTTGCGCAGTTTCAACGTTTTTATTGAATAGGTCCTGGATGCGGGCCAGGTTTTTCTGCAGGTTGACCAAGCGGGTTTCTGCTTCGGCCGCGGTTTTTTCATCGGCGGCAACCTGGGTCTGTTGGGTGGCCGCACGGGCGCGGATTTGCGGTAGCCGGGCCTCGGCCACACTTTTTTCGAGTTCCAGCACAACGGCGCCGGCTTTTACCCGGTCGCCCTCGCGGATGAGCAGGCGCCGCACCACGCCGCCGTCCTGGGTAGCCAGGTTTATGATGTCCTGCTCGGGTTCCACCCGGCCGATGCCGACTACCTGACGGGCGTTCTCCGGCGCTCCTTCAAATGGCACGGGCACTGGCGCAGTACCGGCGCTTTGGTCGTTTCCACCGCAGGCGGCCATCATTAATACGGTGAAAGGAACGAAAATGCAGTATTTCATGGATGTTGTTTTTTACATTAATGGAATTCATCGCCTGCCGGCACATCTGAAGCGCGGCCGTCGTTCACGTATACGATACGGTCGGCAAAAGGGCGCAGCCGGATGTCGTGTGTAACCACGGCCAGCGCGATGCCGTGATTGGCCAGCATTTTCAGTTCTTCCATCACAATGCCTACAGAATGGGGGTCGAGCGAAGCGGTAGGCTCGTCGCACAACATCATCGGCGGATTGGTGACCAGCGCCCGCGCAATGGCGATGCGCTGTTGCTGGCCCCCCGACAAGTTTTTGGGCAGCTGGCGGCGGCGGTCGCTCATACCCACTTTTTCAATGGCCTCGTGGGCGCGCCGGCGCGCCTCGGCTCTGTCGATGCCCTGCAACTGTACTGGGAGCATAACGTTTTCTTCTGCCGTGAGCGGCTGGATGAGATTGAAACTCTGAAACACGAAGCCGATGCTGTTCAGCCGCAGGCGGGCCAGTTGCCGTTCGCTCAGCCGGCCGATCGATTCGCCCTGTACGATCACTTCGCCCAAGGTTGGGTAAATAACGCAGCCGAGCAGGGAAAGCAGCGTCGTTTTACCGCTCCCCGAGGGGCCGATAATAAGCGTCAGCTCGCCCCGGTGCAAGTCAAAATCGGTCGGATACAGGGCCGTGATGACCTGATCGCCGGTTTTGTATTCCTTGGAAGCGCCGCGGAGTTGGGCGACAATGGAGGAAGGCATGTTGGATGAAGTTTATCTATAACGTTAGCCGCTTTAGCTGTTGCAGAAAGAATAGATGGATGATTGTTTTTTGTAAGGCGCTAAATTCGCCGGCTTTTAGGGATAAAGGGATGACGCAGATCATCTCTACCTGTCATATCATGCGGGAAAATTACGGCTCAATGCTCATTTTTGCAGGCAACAAATTCATCTGTCCTATGTCCACAGTCCACGCTTTCCTTATCCTCTTTCTTGTGGCCGCCGGTATTGCGCTGGCCGGCTGGCTTTTCTGGCGCGGCTGGTCGCCCGAACAGCTGCCGCAATGGGCTACGCTGATATGGGCATTGATGGTGCTTCTGTCATTTGGACGTAACCTGCTGCCGGCTTCCATCCGCTGGAATGACACGGTCAGTATCGTTCAGGGAGTGGTGGGGCTTATAGTAGTGCTCCTGAGCATTAAATGCCTGGTATTGCTCATCCGCCACGGCAGCAGCCTGAGCGACGCGCAGCGCTGGGCGGCCTGGCTGGGGCTGGCGCCGCTCATCATCGGCGCCTTGATGGTATTGCTGCTCCTATGGATGGCGGGGGCATTCGCGCAAAAAAAAGGATAAGGGTAAAAATATTTACCGCCATGCGAATCATTTTTACAATGTTGCACAACCTCATAAACCCTCATAGACCCTCCGTGCATTATGTCCCCCACCGCCTACTTCCAAAACCTGCCCGCCATCGTCTGCCAACACCTCGCTGGGGCGGAACGACAGATACGCATTGCCGTCTGCTGGTTCTCGCACCGCGATATTTTCGATGTGTTGCTCCAAAAACTGCGCGCCGGGGTAGCGGTGGAGCTGATCCTCGAATACGACAACCAGAATATTCAGCCGCGCGGGCTCGATTTCCAAAAATTCATAAAACTGGGCGGCCTGTTGTACGCCTATCGCGACACGGCGCTGATGCACCACAAATTTGCCCTGGTGGACGACCGCTTGCTGCTCACGGGTTCTTACAACTGGACCTATACGAACAACGCGGAAAATTTGATCGTCACTGATGAACCCGGATTGATTACGGTTTTTCACGGGGAATTTAATCGCCTGAAAACGCTTTCCGTTCCCATACGGAAGATTCGGACGGCGGAATTAAAAGTATTCGCAGGCTTCCCTTTATTTCAAAACACCCATTTTCAACTGACCGACCTGCGGCGGCGCATCAGTGCCGGCGCCGGCGTCTGGTGGGTGAATACAGGCCGGAATCCGGAAACCTGGGCCATGCATTTCCGCGAACACCGGATGCCCTTCGATGCTACCGGATTACTCCGATCCTACTGGACAGCGCACCGGCTTTGGGATGAAACTTTGTTTGATGAACTGTGGCCCGGCATTCAGGCCGGAAATAAAGCCGGGCCAGCGCGCAGTGTGCGGCAGTTGGCCCGGCGTATGCGCGTTGGCGATGTGGTGCTGGCTGTTGCCAAACGACGGGAAATACGCGCGCTTGGCATAGTGCAATCCGACCCGCAGCCCTTTTCCGGCGAACAATGGACTACCTGCCGGGAAGTGCAGTGGCTTCGGGTGATGCCGGAAAAGCCGGTGTTGTTGTCGCGCACAATTTCTCCGGGCATCGCAGGACGCTTCCGCGGCTCGGCATTGAAAGTGGTGCAGGCAGTATTTGCCCCGGAAACAAGCGAGCCACTTTAGTTAGTTCAGGATAAGCACGCCCGCCGCTTCGAAGGCTACTTCGCGTTTCGGCTCGGTGATGGCGGCGATCTCTTCTTTCGATTTGCCGGCGTCTTCGGCGTAGTGGCGCAGATCGTCCACCGAAGTAACATCTACAAAAGCGAAACCGTCGATCACCACGCTTTTACCGGAGAGGTCTTTCGGCATGAAAAACGCGTAGTCCTTGAAGGTAACGCGCATTTCAGGGTAGCCGGGCTGGTCGGATACCAGCGTCATCCAGCAACCTTTTTTCTGACAAACTTCTTTTACCTTGCCCGTTACTTTGATCGCCAGCGAGTCGGTAGCGGCCATTTTAGGCATCAGTTCGTCGTATTTGATGGCCCCGTCGGCTGTGATCGTGGCGCCGAAGTGTTTACCATCATGGGTTGTTTGGGCATTGGCCGTGTTGGATTGGTCGGCGCCGCAGGCGGCCAGCAGGGCGGCGGTGAGGAGCGAAAGACTGATTTTTTTTAACATCATTTTAGCGATTTTTTCAATTTGTTGAAAATCAAATTTTTAGCGGACGAATTAGCGGTGCAAATTTACAAATATCGCTTGAATGTAATGCGACTGGCACAATATTCGGTTAGCAAAAATGTTCTTGGAATCGCCCTTTACCCGGGTACTTTTAAAAATCGATTTCCACACATGGCCAGTCAATGCGATTTCCGGAACCCCTGTTTAACCAACTTTAATCAATTCTTAACAGTATTTGCACCCTTCTTTCTTATCCGCTTTCGTTGAACATTATCAAACTACTCACACCTATGAAGGGTCTATTTTTTTGCTTCGTTATGCCGGCTCTGCTGCTGGCAATCAGCCATACCAACCTTGATGCCCAATGCCTGGAAGGAAACTGCCGCAACGGCCAGGGTACATTTCGTTTTGCCAACGGCGATAAATACGTTGGTAAATGGGCCAATGGCCAACCGCACGGCCAGGGTAAATACTACTTCGCCTCCCGCGAGCGCTACGAAGGGCTGTTCCATTACGGCAAATTCGAAGGCTACGGGACGATGTACTATCCCGACGGCGCCTACTATACCGGCAACTGGAAAAAGAATATGAAAAACGGTCAGGGCAAATTGGTTCGTACCAACGGCACCGTTACCGAGGGCGTTTGGGCCAATGGCAAATATGCCGGCGCCCAAAACAACACCGGTACGGTGGCGCAGGCAAACAACCAAAAGCCCAGTAAACCCGCTGCCGGCTCGTCGAACAAACCCGACGTGAGCGGTATGCGCAACTGCAATTCCGTTTATTGCCGGAGCGGGAACGGTTTTTACAACTATCCCGATGGTTCGCGCTGGGTGGGCGAATTCAAAGAAGGCGTCCCGGCAGGCCGGGGTATCTGTTATTATGCCGGCGGCGACCGTTACGAAGGGCAGTGGCTAAAGGGCGCGCCCAACGGCGAAGGCGTCATGCATTTTGCCAATGGCCGGGTGTACGGCGCCGTTTGGGTCAATGGCGCCCCGGTGCGGGAACTGGATTCCGACGAAATGGTACCCAGCGACCCCGTACGCATAGAACGGAGCCAAAACGTCAAAATTTATGCCGTTGTCGTAGGCGTGAGCCGTTATACGTCCATGCCGTCGCTCAAGTTTACCGACGACGATGCCCTCCGGTTCTATTCCTTTCTGAGAAGCCCCGAGGGCGGCGGCCTGCCCGACGAACAGATCGCCGTGTTGATCGACGAGGCTGCCACGCGCGAGCAGGTACTGCGCACCATGCGCCAGTTCTTCCTCAAAGCCGATGCCAACGACGTGGTGTTGTTCTACTTCAGCGGCCATGGCCTGGAAGGTTGTTTCCTGCCGTCCGATTTCGACGGCTACAACAACAAACTGCGGCACGATGAGATCAAAAACATCCTCATGCAAAGTAAAGCCAAACACAAACTTTGCATCGCCGACGCCTGTCACAGCGGTACGCTCAATTACGGCCTGGCAGCCAAAGGGCCGGCGCCGGTTTCCGTGCAAAAATATTACCAGGCTTTCGAAGATTCCTACGGCGGCGTAGCCCTGCTTATGTCGTCCAAGGCAGAGGAATTGTCGCTCGAAGATCACGGCCTTCGCCAGGGCGTATTCACCTATTACCTGCTGCGCGGGCTCAACGGCGCGGCAAATGCCAACAGCGACCAGATCGTGACCATTCGCGAATTGTTCAATTACGTTTACGTGAAGGTGCGCCAATACACCACCAACGTACAAACGCCCGTCCTCACCGGGGCATTCGATGATGCCATGCCGGTGGCGTTCCAGCGGAAGTAGGGAAAAGGGAATATCGAATGTCGAAGTATCCGTAGAGTGTACCGAGGCTCAATTCACTCAAATGACTAAGTCACGGTGTACTCTACGGATAGGATACTTCGACATTCGATATTCCGTGTTCGATATTCGATATTCAAAAGGGTTTGCAGGAAAAATATGAGCGTCGTAACTTTCGACCGCAAGCACATAATGAGTCATGGATTACCTGCCCGCATACCGGCTGAAATTGTATCGCAATTTCAAAGCCATCAACCCAGCCGATTACCACGGTATCATCCGGTATTACGAGCGGTTCGAGGAGGCCATGGCTGCTTTAGATGCAGAAGAGTATTTCGATTGTACGCTGGATTACGCCAATGCCCTTTTTGAAACGGGCAACTATGCCCAGCACATCGTCATGTGCGATCATCTCCTCGAGATCGTTATCATGCAGAACGTCGAAAGCTGGGGCGGCGAGGATATTTACAGCCGGCTGTTATTCAAAAAATCTGTCGCGCTGTACCGGATGCGTGAATTCGCCAGAAGCGAACATATCCTGCGTGAACTCATTAAACTGAATCCCCATGAAAAACTTACCATTCGCCTGTTGCGCAGCTGTCTTATCCGCCAACGATCCAACGCCCTGATGTACACCAGGGCCACCGCGGTGGCCCTTACTTTCCTGGCCGCTCTGGCCGTGGCGGTCGAATTGTTTGTGATCCGCCCGTTTTTTCTGGATTTTTACGAAAAAGCCCTGCTGGTACACAACCTGCTGCTCGGCGCCGCACTACTGGCGCTGGCCAGCGGCGAAATGTGGCAGTTCTGGCGCTGCCACCGGCTCGCGGCGGGTTTTGCCGAAAAAATGCGCGCGAGAAAAAGGTAAGCGTGTATACGCAACCGTGTCAATACCCTCCCCTGAATTCGGCGATTTTCCATTTGATAGTCATTGCTGCTCTCCCGGTTAAAATGAAACTTTCCACCCGATCTACGAAAATTTTCGTAGAAAAACTTGCATCTACGAATTTTTTCGTAGAAACTTGCGGCAGATTTGCAACCATTGGTTCCGGCTAATGACTTTAGCCTTGCAGAACAAAAAACCGGGACTACAAACGCATTTTCATCTTTTATCCATGTTTTCAAAAATGCCAACATCCAGACCGACAGAATCCGAACTGGAGATTCTCCAACTGCTGTGGGAAATGGGGCCAAGCACAGTGCGGGCGGTAAACGACCGCCTGAACGATCCCGCAAACCCACCCCGCGGCGGGCGGCGGGCGGGCGCCGAACCACGCGAAGTGGGGTACACCACTACCCTGAAAATTATGCAGATCATGCATGACAAGGGCTTGGTGAGCCGGCAGGAAGACGGTCGCACCCATATCTACGCCCCCGCGGTGAGCGAATCGGACACCCAGTCGGCGTTGTTGCAACAGTTTGTCGACGCCGCTTTTCGGGGAAGCGCCATGAAGATGGTGCTTCAGGCCTTGGGCAATCACGAAGCCAGCGCGGATGAGCTCGACGAGATAAAATCCCTGATCGCCCAGCTGGAACAAAACCAATCCGGCGAACAGGGAAATGACAACATCCATTTGAATTCACCGGAGCAGAACCGGTAAACAACCGGAATTAAACAGCAGGAATAATTATGACAGACAGTCCGTTTTTCCTATCCGACGCCATCGTCCAGGCACTTGGTTGGACGCTGGTACATTCCCTGTGGCAGGGCGCTGCCGCTGCATTGGCGCTTTGGATCATGCTGCCCCGCCTTCATACGGCGCTTCAGCGTTACCGGGCCGCGTATATGGCCTTGCTGACAGTGCTGGCTGCCGCGACGACGACCTTTATCTGGATGTACGATCCGCCGCAAGCTGTACCGATCCATACAACGGAAGTGGAAGCGGCAGTTTGGGCAGGCGTTTTGCAGCAACTGACGGACGCCCCGGCCCTCACGGTTTCGTTCTGGCAAATGTTCAAGGGATGGCTGGAGGCATATTACCCGGTCATTGTCACGGTTTGGTTGCTGGGATTTGGTTTTTACCTGATGCGGCTGGCGGGCGGCCTGTATTACGTGCAACGCCTCCGGCGGCTGCACAACTTTCCTGCCGAAATCGCATGGCAGGAAAAACTGCAGGCATTGGCCGCTAAGATCAGTTATTCCCGCCCGGTCAGCCTGGCCGAATCTGCGCTGGTGCAAACGCCCCTGGCTCTCGGATTTTTGAAGCCGCTTATTCTCCTGCCGCTTGGCATGATCAACCGGATCAGCCCCGCGGAAGTAGAAGCCGTTTTAGCCCACGAACTGGCCCATATTGCCCGGCGCGACTGGCTGTTCAACCTGATTCAGGCCCTGATCGAAGCCTTGTTTTATTTCCATCCGGCAGTTTGGTGGATATCGGCCACCATCCGGGCCGAACGGGAAAACTGCTGCGACGATGCCGCCGTGGCGCTCACGGGAAACCGGCTGATTTATGCCAAAACCCTCGTACGTCTTCAGGACATGGCAAAAAGCGCAAAAACGCCGGCCCTCGCGCTTGGTATGGAAGGCTCGCCCGGGCTGCTGCGCCGCCGCCATCCGCTGCTCCTGGAACGGATCAAACGAATTCTTCATCAACCACAACAGTCCGCTTCATTTATGGAAAAGATGATCGCAACGGCCATTTTGCTGGCTCTTATCACCCTTTGGACCGTACAAGCCAATACCCCGCCCGCCCTTGCCGCCGCTATCCGGGAAATCGCTGAAAAACCGGTAGCCTGGTTGGCCGGCGCCCCTGCGCCCGAAGCCGCTTTCCAGGCGCCTGCCGACACCGTCAAACCCCAGCGCCGCAAGATCATTCAGGAAGACGACGAGCGCCGCGTGGAAATGGAAATGCTGGACGATAAAATTACCCGCCTGAACCTGGACGGCAAGGAAATACCCGAGAGCGACTTTCCGCAATACCAGTCGATCACCGACGAACTGCGCCGCGACGTGGCCCCCGCCCCGCCGTTTCCGCCCGGCGTCTGGGTACTGCCGCCTGTTGCGCCCCGCGCCCCCATGCCGCCGCTACCCGGCCACCCGTCGCGCATCAGTACGGACAAAGACGAAGCGGGCAATACCATTATCCGCCTCGAACGCAATGGCAAACCCACCGAAATAAAAGTCAGCGACGGCGAAGTGTGGATAGACGGCAAAAAGATGGAGGAGGGCGAAAGCCTCGATATTCCGGGCGCCCCGCATCCGTTCCTGTTCTGGCAGGGCGATGAAGGCTATGCATTCCGGCTCGACGACCATAAATTTTATTTTCCTGGCCCCGACAGTGCCTGGCTGGCATTGCCCGAAGCTCCCGAGGCTCCCGCCCTGTACCGTTTCGACGGCGACCAGTTTATTTTTGAAACGCCCGAAGGTAAAATTTGGGAAGTGCCTATGCCCGATATTTCAGAAGAGGAACTCAGGCGAATTCATGAAGAGGCACTGCGCGGCATAGAACTGCATCAAAAAGAAATTCATAAACAGCTGAAAGAATCCGAAAAAGAGTGGAAAAAAAGCCGGAAAGAATTGGAAAAGGCTAAAGGCGAACAACGCAGGGCAATGGAAGAAGCGCGCCGCGAACTGGAAAAGGCAAGAATGGCCCAACGCGAGGCGCTGACACGCGTCCGGCAAGACCAGGCCATCGCCCGCGAGCAAGCCCGCGTTGCCCAACGCGCCCAGTTGCGCGCTTACCGGGAACGTAGCAGTGCCGAAACAACCAGTAAAATACTGAAAGAAGCCCTGATCGCCGATAAACTCATCGGCGACCCCAATAACTTCTCCTTCGAACTGTCTGGAAAAGAACTGCGCGTGGACGGTAAAAAACTGTCCGACGAACAACACAAAAAATACCTGGAACTATACCAAAAACGTACGGGCAAAGAACTGGGCAAAAAGGACAGTATCCGGATCGAGGAGGAAAACTGAGAAATGTAAAAGACTAAATGTAAAAGTCAAAATGTAAAAGGGCGCGGCACAATAAGCCGGGCCCTTTTGCATTTTACATTTTGACTTTTACATTTAGCCTTTTCTCTATCCCCATGCTGCTCCTTGTATTCATTTTCGTGGCCATTACCGCTCCTTTGTTTTCTCAAAATTACGTGGTCAACGGCGGGTTCGAACGCGCGCCGCCGGCAGCCCGCGGCGCGGCGCAACCCTGCGCATTTTCCGGCGGCGCCGGTGTCTTGAATAATTACGTGCAGGGCTGGCAAACATTTGAGAACATGACGCCGGATGTACTTGTTGCCGACAGCGCCGCTGTCTGCGACATGTTGCCCCGGCCCCGGCGTGGGGCCCGCATGGTCGGCCTCATCATGTATCACCCGCACAGCGACGGTAAAAATGACGCCGATTACCACGAGCTTATTCAGGGCTCGCTGGCCAAACCGCTTCAAAAAGGTAAAACTTACCGGGTGCGCTTCTGGGCACGCACCGACGATTCACTGGGCGTTCGTCATCTCAGCGGGGTGTTCGGGCAAACCAAAAATATCATGCCGGTCCGTTGCGGCAACTTCGGCTTTCATTTTTCGACAAATAAGATCAATATCAACGAAAACTTCATGGAAAGTCAAACCATCTTCGCGGTGCAGCCGCAGATCAATCGCGAAGAACCGCTTGAAACGCCGGACGGCAACTGGCGCCAGGTTGTTTTCCTGTTTAAAGCCGACCAACCCTACCGGTATTTCCTTTTCGGGAACTTTTTTTTCGACGCCGTCACTAAAACGAATTTGCCGGAAGAGCAGCGGGTACGGATCGACTCGATAAACCGGTCGACAGAACTCTTGCCCAAAAAGATTAAACGCATCGCTTATTACTGTTTCGACGACTTCGTGGTGGAGGAATTTACCGGCGATGAATTTTCCCGAACGCTGTTGGAACAGAAAAAACTGAGTTTCGCTTCGGAAATTCTGTTCGACTACGATCAGGCAACGCTGAAACCCGATGCGCGACATACCCTTCAAAAACTGGCCGACGCGCTGAATAGTCTGCCTGATATGCCTGTGGAAATTGGCGGTCATACCGACAACACCGGCGACGCCGCGTACAACCAGGCGCTTTCCGAACGCCGGGCCCGCGCCGTGTACGATTTTCTGCTGGAAAAGGGTGCGGCGCCCACCCGGTTTAGCTGGCGCGGCTATGGCGAAAACCAACCCGCGGATACGAACGACACCGAGGCTGGAAGGCAAAAAAACCGGCGGGTGGAAATTAAAGTTGATTAATTCAATAAGCCTGACTTATTCCCTGAGATAAGAGTCAAGCAGACCCCAATACACCTTCACCTGTTCTTCCAACTTAACTGAAGGGTGCTGCCGCAGTTCTATCAGCGTCACCTTCAACCGTACGTTGGCGCGATAAGCTTTAAAAAAGAGAAACAAACCTTGGTCGGCCGGGTCGGGAAAAACATCCCAGTAGCGGGCGTAAGCTTGTAAAAAGGTAGTTGCCAGTTCGGGATGCCCCCTGGCTTCCAGGTCCATACACAGGAAGGCCAGTTCGTTCAGTATATCGGATTGACGGAAATGGGCGCTGAACTCGATACAGTCGAATACCAGGGGGCCTTTGTTGGTCAGAAAGATATTGCGGGCGTGCAGGTCGCCGTGGCCGTCTACCCAAAATCCTTCGCGAACCCGCGCGATCAGCCTTCCGGCGTGTTGCTCCAGGAAAAGGGGCAGGCGGGCGCGCCAGCGGTTCATTTTTTCCCTGGCGTCAGGTCCGAGGCATTGTTCCACATCGACCTGAAAGCGGTACAATTCCGCGAAATCGGCCCAATGGGCGCCTGGGTGATATACGATCGGGCCGGTCATGGCCACCTGCCGGTGAAACGCGGCCAGTACGGCGGCGAGTTTTTTCATTTGTTCGCCGCTTACGCGGTTTTGTTCCAGGAGGATATCCATTTCCCGGCCGTTGTCGATCCGGCGCATTTGCACGGCATGGTCCAGTACGGGCAGGGCGTTTTCAGCGATTTGTAAGTTTTCTCCTTTACCCCCTACGGGTAATACGCCGAGATACATTTCCGGCGCCAGTCTGCGGTTGAGCAGCACTTCCGCTTCACAAAATGTTTTCCGTTTGGCTTCGGTACTGAAATCGAGAAAACCCAAGAGCACCGGTTTTTTGATTTTAAAGGCAAAATCAGGCGTCAGGATCACCCACGAAATATGCGTTTCCACCAATTCCGCCGGGTGTTTTCGGCCGGGGAAAGCGCCGTTATCGAGGATGGACCGGATTTGTTCAAGGGTCATTTTGAGCGGTAATGTATCGGTGTATGGTTGTTGCCAGTAATTCGGGGGACAATTCATCTGTCCACAAAGTTAGCAACGGTTCCGGACAGCGTTCGTACCGGTCGCGGATTTTTTCATACACGCCGAAATCGGCTTCGCTGTCGGGTCGCGGTTTTTCCAGGCGTCGCCGGATTGTTTCTTCCCGCGCTTTTACTTCCACGCGAAAAACAGGGGCGCCCAATTCCCGCGCCACCTGCTCGAACGGCTCCCGGATGGATTGCCGGTAAAAAGTACTGTCCACCACCGCGTTGCCGCCTTGTTCCAATACTGCCCGCGCCCGGGCGAGCATGGCGGCATACACGCGCTCCTTGTCGGCAGGGTCATAGTGGCCGCGCAGGTTCATTTCATTTCGCAGCAGATCGCTGTTGATATGAATGCCGCCATGCCGGGCGACGTAGGCCCTGGCCACCGTGCTTTTTCCCGAACCGGGTAAACCTGAAATGAGCAACAGCATTTTTTTAGTGATGAGCGATGAGCGATGAGCGATGAGATGAATCACTCATCGCTCATCACTCATCACTAATTCCAGCCGGTATCCCACGCCATGCACCGTCGCGATGCGCAGCGATCCATCCGCCCGCAGCAGTTTCCGCAGGCGCGACACGAACATGTCTACGCTTCTGCCCACGAGGATACCTTCGTCGGCCCAGACGTTTTGCAGAATAAAATCGCGTTCCAGCAGTTGGTTGGGATGGCGGAAAAAGAGTTGCAGCAGCTTCGCCTCCCGGTAAGTCAGCTCATGCCGGACGCCGGCTACCGTGAGCGACTGGTTGGAAGCATCCAATGCTGAACGGCCAAACGATACAGCCTGCTGTTTTACCATTTCATCCGGCGTTTCGGGTGCGCCGGGGCCGGGATGGCGCTTCAAATTTCGATACAAAAAATAACCCAGCGCAAACATGGCGGGTAAGGTGGCCCACAGCAACCAATGCGTAGAGGACGACTGCGCTCCAGCCCCGGCGAAAGTGACCTGTACGTTGTAACAATGGCCGTTTTGCTCGCGGTTACCGCAGGGCGGGTCGTTTTTTTCCGTGAAGTCGCGTTTATTATAACCCAACAGCAGTTCGTCGTTTTCGCAATCAAGCAACATTACGTCGTATTCTGCTGTAATGCCATGCAAGTCGAAGGATTCCTGCAACAAACCCGGTAAAGCATTGTACTCGAACGGACGTTCCAGGCGTATGATCCAGGCGTCCGGATTTTCGCCCTGGATCACAGGAGGAATAAGAGAAGTGCTGTCGCCCGATTGGGCCAGCAGGCGATGGGCCGCGCGGCGAAGGGCAAGATTGACTTTTTCCGGAAAATACGGCGCAGGCGTTTCCTGCTTGCCCGAAAGTGCGGCGAACAGGAGAATAGCCAGCATGGAAAACGCCAACAAGACCGGAAAATGCAGTTTAATACGTTGCATAAGGACAAAGTTACAAAAAAACATGTTTTATGCTTTTCATAATCGACCCACGCACCGGGCTTTCCACTCAATTATAATGACCGTTCCGGCGGCAATCATTTGCCCGTTGCCAGCCAGCAAACGGTAAAATTACCGGTGTAAAACAGTATGCCGGTCAAAATCAGAACAAAGCGAATCATGCCGGAAAATTAAACAACCGGCCGGGAACGGAATCCGGATTTCTCCAAATGCGCTTTCTTTACGGCTTTTAAATTCATGCCATGAAAATGAAACGACTTTCCTTTCTCCTGTGTGCTTTTTCGCCCCTGCTGTTCAGTTGCGAAAAAGAGCCAAAAATCATCACGGAAACCATCTTCAAAACGGATACCCTGTACGTTACTCAATACGATACGGTAGTGCAGGTAGTGACGGATACCCTCACGCTTACCCAGTTTATCCGCGACACGGCTACCACTTTCATCGTGTTGCGCCACGCTGAAACCACCGGCATCGGATCTGACCCCGCACTCAGTGCCGACGGGCAGGAACGCGCCAATGAGCTGGTCCGGGTATTGAAAAACGTAGTGATCGGAGCGGTATTTTCCAGCAACTACAACCGAACCCGGCAAACAGCCCAGTCCGCGGCAGCCGATCAGGGACTGAATGTCGAAATATATGATCCGTTAAATCAAAATCCTTTGATCAACACGGTATTGTCGAACCACAAAGGCGGCGCCGTGCTGGTTGTCGGCCATTCGAATACGGCGCCTGCCTTGCTCAATTTACTCACTGGCACCAACGCTTACCCTCAGCTGCCGGAAAGCCAGTACGATAACCTGTTCATTGTAACGGTGTTCGAAAAAGGAAGGGCGGAGGTGGTGCATTTGAAATACGGAAAACCGACCCCGTGAAAAGGCGTATTCCTTAAAAATCATCTATACCGTAATTACAAATTATACTAGACCTTAACGACAGACCGCCGATGTGGTAGTATCGTGGTCAATGCGTTCGAGGAAGATCAGGGGTAATTTTTCAAAACCGAATAAACGGCGATACAGAACGGTTCAAACTTGCCGTTCACTTTTGTCCTGAGTCTTTCCAATTCTGTTGTTGTATCCACGTCATCCGATAATATTTCGTAAATATAAGTATTGATCGCTGCGCTACGTTGTAATTTAAGGCTTTTTGCATTAAGATTTAAAAAGTCAATGGTATAATTAGCTTCCTTAACTACAGAATTTACCGCTCCCTGTTCACCATATTCAAATAAATTTTCACAGGCTGGATTCAGAGGGGAAATTATGGGAATGGGGTCGACTGGATTTTTCCTCCCTTTAAATAAAGTGCAATAGGTTTCGCGAGGTTTGGTTTTATCTCTTTCTCCTCCGTCACAACAGGCAAAGAGATTATAGTAATCGAATGTCTGATGTCTGAAAATCTCCAATCCTTTCGGATTAAAATGTTCGATGATCGTGTTATGTTTATCTTCTAACGCCCTATTGCAGTAACAACATATATACCCTTGTTCTTCCAGAAGCGTTCGGCGAAGTTTTGATTTACTGTATAAAACAGGTATCTTTACATCTGTCTCTGGCCTCGGCAAACTGCTGGGCAATATCTCCCAAAGTGTATCGCCAGAAGCGCCCTCAACCAGTTTACGGTCAATCGTTGTTTGTTGGGATGATCTCCAACTTACAAAATCTTCCGGCTCTGCCGGTTTTTTTACAATATGTTTCATGGTGAGACATTTCGTTCCTTGCGGCGAATCAAAATATCCGCCTTTGCAAATTCCGGTTCGTCTGTTCCGATCAATTCCTCCAACTCTGCCCGCATTTTAGTCGCCTCATCCAAATCGCCGTTACGAATGAGCGTAAAGTATTTGTCCAATTTATCTTGTATTTCCACCGGCCGGGGTTCGTCATCCATGACCGCCTCCAGTATCCATTGGTTATTGCGGCCATAAGTACTTCGGGGTACGATCTGGAAATTTTCAATCTCAAATACGCTGCCATTTTCCACATTGCTAAGTACCTGCGGCGAGTGTGTG
>CALEYM010000467.1 GCA_937926185.1 uncultured Bacteroidota bacterium
GATTAGTGATAAATAAAAGTAAAGCGGCTATTGTATAACAGCGAAAATTACGCTTCTTTCAAGCAAAATGGTTCAAAATCTGCTGTACGCTGCTCACGTACCCTCCGCCGAATAAATTTACATGTACCAGCAAATAATACAACTGATAGATTTCCAATCGCTTATCGAAACCCGGCTCCAGGGGCCAGGCTTCTTCGTAAGCCGGGTAAAAAGCCGCGTCGAAACCGCCGAACAGGCGGCTCATGGCCAGGTCCAGTTCCCGATGCGCAAAAGCCGCGGCGGGGTCGATGAGCACGGGCTGGCCGGCGGTATCGCACAGGAAATTGCCGCTCCAGAGGTCACCGTGGGTGAGGGCCGGCGGTTCCTCCGGGCAACGCCAGGCAAGTTGCCGGCACAGACGGTCGAGTTGTTGTTCGGCGTTTTTGTCGAAATAACCCTGCTCCCGGGCCAGCAGCATTTGGGGCCAGAGGCGTTCTTCGGCATAGAATCCGGCCCATTTGTCGTGCCGGGTGTTCGACTGGGGTAATGATCCGATGAAATTATCGTGGGCAAATCCGAAACGCTCCGAGGTATTGCCATGCAGGTGTGCCAGTGCGCGTCCGAAGTTTTCCCAGAACAAGCGGTTTTTATAACCCGGCGCGATGTATTCCAGCACCAGGTATGCCTCGCCTTCGGGGGTGCTGCCTTGCCCAAAAATCCGGGGGGTGCGGATCGATCGGGAGGCGCCGAGCAGGGCCAGCCCCTGGGCTTCCGTTTTGAACATGAGGGCGGCCTGCGCAGTCGTGTTCGTTTTTACAAACCATTCCCGGCCATCCGCGGCAAACAGGCGATAGGCGCGATGAATATCGCCGCCGGCCAGCGGTTTGGCGTCAGTCAGGCGAGCGCCGAGCGTGGATTCGATCGCGGTTAGAAGGGTAGGTGAAATCATCCCGGAAAGTGCTTATGAATAATTTCAGTGTATAATATAAATTTGGCTACATTTGCCGAAACCGGCATAATTATCCAGTTATTTTTTACATCGCAAAACGAATCACCACTGTTATGAAAAACACCTTACTTTCATCAGCAATTACCCTCGTTGTAGGCTTTCTGGTCAATAAATTCCTGCCTGCCGGTTCAGCTACCTGGGCCGTGCCGCTTATCAGCGCACTGGCCGGTATTTTTCTGAAACAAACGCCCAAAGACGGCGCCTTGTCAGGTCTGCTGGGCGGCGGCGTGTTGGGCGGCTTAGCCAGTGCCACGGGCGACCCTGGCCTCGGTTCAATTCTTGGCGCCGTATTGGGCGGTGAAACGGCCGGCGGTTTGCTGGGCTCCGTACTGGGCGGCGGTATTTTGGGCGGCGCCGGCGGCGGCATCGGCGGTTTCCTGCAGGGTATGCTCAATAAAGCCAAGGCAGCGGCTTGATTTTGAACGTTGCTCCCGCCGGGTTGCCGGCTTCCCGGCGGGAGGGTTTGTGTCGAAAGGACAACGGCCAAACCGAATAACTCAGGACATGAAAATATTCCAGTTCTTCAATAAGTTGTACGAACGGCTTTTGGATATCAAAGAGGATACCTGGCTTGAATCAAAAGCCGCTACTATGCCTTTTATGGTGATTTTTACGGCAGCGGTACTTGTATTGTTATTTTCGCTGATCTTTCTGATCCAGATGTTTTGGAAACCATAACCCTGCCGCAGTATCTCTAAAATGCCGGCCATAAACGGCCGGAATCGGACCTGCTTAAATGCCGGGCTACCGGAGCCTTTCCACTTCCTCCACCGTTTTCGGGATAGGGTCGCCCAGAACCCGGTGTCCCGTATCCGTAATCAGCACGTTATCTTCGACACGGATGCCGCCGAAATCGCGGTATTTTTTCAGCGCAGGGTAATTGATGAATTCCGTAAATTTCTTTTGCCGGCGCCATTGATCGATCAGTTGCGGGATGAAATAAATGCCCGGCTCAACGGTCAGCACGAAACCCGGTTCCAATTCGCGGGCCAGGCGCAGGTAAGCGGTTCCAAACTGCGCGCTTCGCTGCACGGCGGCGGAGTAGCCCACGTAGTTTTCCCCCAGGTCTTCCATGTCGTGTACGTCCAAACCGATCATGTGGCCCAATCCATGCGGGAAAAAGAGGGCATGTGCGCCCTGTGCCACGGCTGCATCGAGGTCTCCCTGCATCAGGCCGAGGGCTTTCAAGCCTTCGGCCATTCGGCGCGCCGCGGCGAGGTGTACCGATTTGTAGGTCAGGCCCGGACGCAACGACGCGATGGCGCTCACTTCGGCATCGAGCACGATTTCGTATATTTCGCGTTGTTTGGTCGTAAATTTTGAAGCCACCGGGAAAGTGCGGGTAATATCACCGGCGTAGTGCATGGCCGTTTCGGCGCCAAAATCGCCGAGCACCATCCGGCCTTTATGCAGGGTGTTGCCGTGGTAGTGGTTGTGCAATATCTGACCGTTCACACTGAGGATGACGGCATACGACAGGTGTCCGCCGCCGGCAACGGCCATTCCCTCCACCAATCCGGCCAGTTCGGCTTCCACCATCCCCTCTCGGGCAGCTTTCATGGCAGCCACGTGCATGGCGCCCGAGATGTTCACCGCGCGCTCCATTTCGACTATCTCTTCCGCCGTTTTATGGGCGCGTTGTGCCACAATGGCCCGTACAAAAGCTTCCGAGGCAGCATTTTTTTGTTTAGGCGCCGGAATATTCAGGGCTTCTCTCAGCCACAACATATTGTCGTGCCGGTAAGGAGGCAGGAAATGAATGGTTTGGCCGGTTTTTTTGGCTTTTTTGACAAATGGCAGTAAACGCCGGGAGGGCAACACTTCCCGGATACCTACCCGGGCCGCCAGTTCTTTTTGGGTAGGCATGGCGCCCGTCCATACGATATCTTCCATGCTCAGTTCGTCGCCGAAAAGGATTTCCCGGTTGGCGTCGATATCGATCACCGCGGCCAGTCCCGGCTTGTCGATGCCGAAAAAGTAAAGAAAGTTGCTGTCCTGCCTGAAATGGTAGGTATTGCCGGCGTAGTTCATGCCGACTTCCTGGTTGCCCAAAAAGAGCAGCAGACCCGATTTCAGGTCTTTCTTGAGCCGGTCGCGGCGGGATTGGTAGGTATTGCTTGAAAACATGGTGGACGGTAGATGGTGGACAGTGAACGCCTGCCGGCAGGCAGGGCGGACGGTAGCGCGAAAGTCGTAAATGGAGGGGAAATACGTTTACGAAACTTTTTAAGTTTCGTAAACGTAAGCGCCCTGCTGCTGAAAACGCCGCACTGCGGGCTTCGAAATCATTTTCCCAGCAACACAATCCCAAATGCCGAATTCACAATTGCCTTACCGCCGGATACCGTTACGGTTTGGCCGGAATAATAATCCTGCAAGGTTGTACCGTCGGAAAAAACGCCCTCTACGCTGATCTCTTTTTTCCCTTTCACCAAATCCAGCCCGGCCACCACCGTATCCGTAAATTTTTTGGAGCGGTATTCCCGCTTAAACACATAGGGTGATGCGGAGAGCATGGTATGTGTGCCTGCGCCCACGGCCGGATGGGCTTTTCGGAAGCGCCCTAGTTTTTGCCAGTGTTCCAGCACTTCTGTTACGCGATAGCCGTTGCGGGTACTGTTGCCGTTCAGTTCGTCCCAATTCATAAAGGAGCGCAGCGTGGCGTCGCCATGCGTGCCGGGGATGATGAGCGGCCGCGCCGTTTCGTCGCCGTAATATATCTGTGCGGCGCCGGGGCAGAGCAATAACTTGGTTCCCGCTTCGAAAGATTTCTGCCGTTCCTTGTCGAAAGGCCCGCCATCGTCGTGCGAGCTGATGTAATTGAGCACGCCTTTGCCGGCGAGTTGGCTGTTCAGCAGGCTGGAGTATTTGGAAAAAATGGGCTCATAAGCTTTATGCGCGTCTCCTTTGAATTCGAAATTGATGAGATGATTGAATCCCTGGTTGAAAAAATCCACCTTCCTGTCGCCGAAATCGTACAGGCGACCGCCCGAAATATTGTAACCGTATACTTCCCCGACCATATAGAAAGGGTTGTTGTCGAGCACTTTTGCGGGGTTGGCTTTTTTCCAGTCGGCAAAGGCTATTTCGGCTTCTTTGAGCAATTCGGCCCAAACGCTTTCTTCCACGTGTTTGGCCGTATCGCAACGATAGCCATCGATGCCGTGGCGGCGCACGTAGTCGGTCAGCCATTTGATGATGTAAAACCGCGGCGCGCGGGGGTAAGCGGTGCGTTTGAAAAAAGCGTCGAGCTCGGCCAGTTCCTTTTCGAGCCGGCCTTCTTTTTTCCATCTGTCCAGCAAGGCCGGGGGCAAGTCAACCGGATTGTTGCTTTCCGTTTTAATGTCGGGCAGGTTTTTGACCAGCGTACATTCTATTGTGGATTCATATCCTTTGTACGTGCATTGCGGGCTGGTGCGTACCCATTCGGAGGGCCATACCGGGTCCTGCCCTGTGGCCGGCCCGGTGTGGTTGATCACCACGTCGAATACAACGCGGATGCCGCGCTGGTGGGCTTTATCCACCAGTTCGGCGAGGTCCGCCTCGGTTCCGAAGTTGGGGTCGAGCCGGGTCCAGTCTTTGGTCCAGTAGCCGTGAAAACCATAAGTTGCGCCGGTACCTTCGTCCACCTTGTCGTGAATTTGCTCTACGACGGGAGTGAACCATAAAGCCGTAACGCCGAGCCGGTCGAAATACCCTTCTTCTATTTTTTGGGTGATGCCTTTTATGTCGCCGCCCATAAAGCCACGCAGTTTGGCCGGTGTGGCGGTACGGCCGAAATTGACGTCGTTAGCCGGATCGCCGTTGTAAAACCGGTCGGTGAGCAGGAAATACAGGTTGGCGTTTTGCCAGAGGAACGGCGTTTTGCCTGCCCCGGATTGCGTCCCTTTCGGGCCGGCACAGGACAGGAGCAACAGAAACAGGGTAAGCGCAGCGGGAATTTTAAACATATCGAGCCAGGTTTGAAAGCGACAAATTTCCGGTTTTATTTCCCGATTACGACGATGATATTGCTGAGTCTTTTACTGAGCCTGATCGTTCGGCTGGTGCAACGTTTTATTTAACGGTTCCAAACCCGGTAAGTGATTCCGAGAGAAACAGCGCGTATCCGGGATTTAAAAGCGCCGTTTTTATCCGTTTCGTCCTTATTGTTATATACATTCATCAATCCGTGGGAAAAAGAAACTTCCAGCGCAATGTTTTCCGTCAGCCGGCAATCGACGCCGGCCCGGAGATTAGCCTGAAAGGTGGAAAACCCGGACTTGTCCGTATCGATAATGCGTTTTTCCGTTGCTGTTGCCGTCGGATATTGCCATTTTAGCATATTATAAGATTGCCTGGCAGATAACAATGCTGACAGCTCCATGCCGGCGTTTAAGGACAGTAGTCTGTTGAGCCGGTATTCCACCAGGAGCGGTACGGAGCCATATACCAGTGCCGTGTTGACGCCAGGGTCGGATATTTGCCCCGCCACGCCCGGTGAAGGATTGGGCTTGGACACGTCGACACCGTAGAGTGTGCCAAAAGGATTGCTGTGCAGACTACCGTAGGTGCTGTCGATCATGTTTGCGTATGGACCGACGTCGGGAATGCTGTATTCCGGTTCGATGCGATACCGGATCAGGTTCAGCCGGAAACCGGTATTGAAATGCCACTTGTTTTCCGGTTTCCATTTTAAACCGACGCCCATTTCCAGGCCTGGGCGCGCCACTGTTTGGCGGTCGACGTCGGCAGGTATCAGGTAATAGGCGGTGTAGGCCGAGTTCAGATCGACAGGAAGGGGACGGACGTAGGTTTCGTCGTTGATGGTGGGGAAAGCGATGTTACCGTTGAATTGAAAATCAATTTGCAGTTTTTGCCCGAATCCCGTTTGAATTAAGGGTAAAAGGGCAATAAGGCATACTTGTTTTTTCATAAAAGCAGGTTTTGATACAAACGGGTTAAACATTGCAAGGCATCGGCAGGCGCCGGCAGGCAATTGGTACGCGGTACAAAATTAAAATATCTTTATTGATTTAAAAGCGGGATATCACAGTTTGCGATACATGATATAGGCATTAGTCAAGCCGTGCTGCTGGTGATTGAACGCGTCCGGAATCTCCCCGATAATGTCAAACCCCATACTTTTCCACAGCCGCACCGCGCCTTCATTACTTTTGACGACGATATTGAACTGCATGGCATGAAAACCGAGGCGTTTGGCTTCTGAAAGGGAAAATGCGCACATGGTTTTGCCCACACCTTGTCCGCGGGCTTCCGGCGCCGTCATGTACCCGGCGTTGGCGATGTGCGAACCGAGTCCGGGCTGATTGGCCTTGATCATAAAAGTGCCGGCAATTTCGTCGCCGATCAGGGCAACATAGGTGTGCTTATCCGGCGCAAACCAATAGGCCAGCATGTCTTCCCGGGTGTTGTCCGGGTCGAAAACGTAGGTGTCGCCGGCAGCAATAACCGGCTGAATGATGCGCCAGATAGCATCGGCATCCGTCGGCACGGCCGGTCGTATTTCAATCATGGCTCGGGTTGAGTGTCGCGTAAAATCCTTTAGGTATAAATCACTCATTCAGCGCGTCCCAATACTCCACGGCCCGGCGGGTATGCGGAATGCAAATGGAGCCGCCCACCATGTTGGCCACGGCAAAAATTTCGAAGATCTGGTCGGTGCTGACGCCCAGTTCGTGGCACTTCCCGAGGTGGTATTTGATACAGTCGTCGCAGCGCAGCACCATGGAGGCTACCAGGCCGAGCATCTCCTTGGTTTTCACGTCGAGCGCGCCCTCCTGGTAGGTCTGGTTGTCGAGGCTCCAGAAACGTTTGATCACTTTGTTGTCGTGCGCCAGGATACGCTCGTTCATGCGGGCGCGGTAGTCGTTGAATTCTTGTACCATCGGGTGGATTTGTTAAACTATCTAAACCTTATAAACTTTCTAAACCACTCTAAACTTTCTAAACCACTCTAAACTTTCTAAACCAC
>CALEYM010000468.1 GCA_937926185.1 uncultured Bacteroidota bacterium
AGAGTTATTCTAAGCGGCTGCATAATTCTTTTAAGCAAAAAAGAGTTTTTTTGGGGATATTATTTATAAAATAACTGATTTTTACACAAAAAACAGGTTCAAAATTTTTATATTTGTGAAAAATAAGCGAATAGTCATGTTATAAATTTTACAACAAATTTTGTCATCTTGAGGACAAAATCCGGCACTTCGGCGAAAAAATCAGTGCTTGGAATGAAAATTTTTAAGGTTTTGATACGCGCTTGCCGCCCCGCGGCGTTCGCCGGATGAGCGTACCGGAATGCCTGTTTTGCCCCTTGCCCGCTTCACTCGCCCCACATATCGTATATTTACCCCTGCTCGTCGTTAATATTAGTCGCGCCGGGCAGCGCCCCCGCATCATTGCACCTGAAATTTTAAACTGCGCATGAACCCAACCTTACGTACTTTTCAAATCACTGCCCTGTACACCCTGTGGGAATTGTTTCACCAGGAAAAACGGGTCAACCAAAATGCAAAAACCATGAAACACGCGGACAAACTGCCCCAGGCCAACGAGATAATTAAAAACCACGTCGGATTCTCCATGGGCGCCGCCCTGGTACCCTTTCCCGGCGCCGACCTGCTGGCCGTGAGCGCCGTGCAACTCAACATGCTGCGCCAGTTAGCCAAACTGTACAACGTCGGCTTTTTCGATACGCTGGGCAAAAATGTCGTTTCAGCCATTGCCGGCGCCGGCACGGCCCGGTTGGGCGCCAGCCTGGTGAAAGCCATACCGGGCGTAGGCACCGTCATCGGCGAACTGAGCATGCCGGCCCTGTCGGGCGCCTCCACCTACGCCCTCGGACAGGTGGTGGTCCATCATTTCCAAAAAGGCGGCACGCTCGAAGACCTCGATTTTAAAACCGCCCGCAAGGAATATACCGAGGAAATGGACAATGGCAAACAAGTAGCCGACGACCTCCGCCAGGAAGCAGGCCAAACCCGCGGCGACAGCGACGAAACCATCGGCAAACTGCGTAAACTCGCCGAACTGCGCGACCAGGGCGTCATCAGCGGAGAAGAATTCCAGCGGCTGAAAGAGCGACTGTTGGAGCAGATTTGATCTGGTAGACGGCGGACGGTAGCCGGTAGACGCGGGCCTGAGCTCCGGTAAGCGAATCCAGCAAGACAGCGGGGCGCAACCGGGATGTATTCCTTTGCCAATTTTTCAAAAAAACGGTATGAAACAATTGTATTTGCCTTTTATTTCAATAGTATTTCTGGCTAATGGCCTTCGCGCGCAAGTAAATCATGCAATATCTGGCTTACAAACTGTTTCCGGAATTTCACAGGCGCAACTGGATACTGTGGCCCAATATGCCAAAGTATTCCCCAATGGCACTCAACTGGCCATCGCGTTGGCGCAAAACGACCAGGTCGCCTTTCTGGGGTTGATCCGCGAAAACGACACCTTGCGCAGCATCGTTAACCATCAATCGGTGTTCGAGATCGGTTCCATTACCAAGGTGTTCACCTCCACGCTGCTCGTTCAGTGCGCGCGGGAAGGGCTTGTGCAGTTGGACGCTCCCGTACAGGATTATTTCGATTTTCCGCTGAAACCGGCAGAAAAAGACGGCGTACCCTTTACGCTGAAAACCCTGGCCAACCACAGTTCCGGCCTGCCGCGCCTCTCGCCGGACATGCTGACTATGGCGCTTTCCAATATTGAAAATCCTTATAAAAATTACGGGCCGGCCGAATTGCGAAAAGAGTTGGCAGAGAAAATAACGCTGTACGCAAAACCCGGTGAGAAATACCAATACTCCAATTTAGGCGCCGGGCTGCTGGGTTTCATCCTGGCGCAACAATCCGGCAAAACTTACCCGCAACTGCTGGAAGAGGGGATTTTCGGCCCTTATCAAATGACCCGCTCCTGCGCCGACCGTGCCGACCTGAAAAGCGCGGCGGTACCGGGCCTGAACGCCGGCGGCGATACGACTTCCTGTTGGGATTTCGACGCGCTCAAGGGCGCCGGCGCAATACTGTCGACCGCGGAAGATATGAGCAAATTTATGCAGGCCAATTTTCGGGAAGATTCCCTGCTGGCCTTTCAGCGGCAAAAAACGTTTTCCGTTTCCGAAACAATGGACGTGGCCCTCGGCTGGCATATTCTCAAGCCAAAAGGCGGCGGCATTTATCACTGGCACGACGGCGGAACCGGCGGATTTTCCTCCAACATGGTGATGGATGTAGAACGGAAAAACGGGGTCATCGTGTTGTCCAACGTTTCCGCCTTTCATCCGAAAACCTCCAACGTGGAGCAGATTTGTTTCAGGCTGATGAAAATGCTGGAATAAATCATTACTTCTGCCAACCTTTTACGGTGAAATACCGGTCTGGACAATTACATTTGCTTCCGGATTATTTCACCATTAAAAACATTGTTGCTATGAAGTTGTCCAAATCGCTCCTCCAGGCCATCATGGCCGGCATTACCGTCGGCGCAGCCGTCGCCTCCATTACCTCCTGCACCAAAGCGGAAGAACTCATCGACAAGATGGAGCACAAGTGCAGTGAAAACTGCACGGAAACCTACCACCCCAACAGCGAGGGCGGCACATTCAACCCCGGTAATTGCCCGGCCTGCGGCATGGGTTAATTCCAAATGTCAAAAGTACGATCTGCTGTTGCATGCAATCTGGATGCCGGTATGCTGCTGGCCTCCCTGCCTTTGTTTGCGTCCGAAAAGGTACAGGCCATCGAATGGTCGTTCGACGCATTGCATAATGTCCGCAACATTCCGCCCTGGTTTGTCGAACTGTTGCGGGCTTTTGCCGCCGAAAACCGCCTGATCGGCCACGGGGTGTATTTTTCGCTGTTTTCCGGAAAATGGCTCCCCGAACAACAGCAATGGCTGGATCACCTGAAAAAAGTTGGCGCCGAATTCCGCTTCGATCATATCACCGAACACTTCGGTTTTATGACCGGGGCGGATTTTCACACGGGCGCCCCTATCGGTATCCCGTACACGGCTTCCACGCTCGCCATCGGGCGCGACCGCCTCAAACGCATCGCCGACGCCTGCCAATGCCCCGTGGGACTGGAAAACCTCGCTTTTTCGTATTCCATCGACGAAGTCAGAAAGCACGGCCAATTCCTCGCCGAACTGATCGAGCCGGTCAACGGCTTCATCATCCTCGACGTGCACAACCTGTACTGCCAGATTCACAATTTCGACCTGGACCCGGACGCCATGTTTGACCTGTATCCACTGGAACGGGTGCGGGAAATACACGTGTCGGGCGGCAGTTGGGAGGATTCCGTCATTTTACCCGGCAAAAAAATCCGCCGCGACACGCACGACGATGCCGTGCCGGATGAAGTATTCAGCCTGCTGGAACGCGCCCTGCAAAAATGTCCGAATGTGAAATACGTCGTACTGGAACAATTGGGCACAGCCCTGAACACGGAAGAAAGCCGGGAAAAATTCCAGGCCGATTTTTACCGGATGGAAGCCCTGACACAACAATACAACGAACGCGCCTCTTTCAATACAATCGCCGATTTTATGCCTCTAACACCTTACCGGCCCGGTGCGCCCCGGGAAGACCCGGCGCTGCACGCGCAGCAGCTGGAGCTGTCCAATATTTTGGAAAATGCCGTCGACGCCAAACACGCAGCCGGTTTGCTGCGCGCTTCTTCGCTGGCCCAATCGGCCTGGCAAGTGGAACACTGGGCGCCTGAAATGCTGGAAACGGCCGTACGCATCGCGCAGAAGTGGAAAAACGGGTTTCTGGCCCTGTTGCTGGTTTGCTTAGGCGGCGCTCCCGTTTCTACTCAAACCCGCGCGGATACTGCCCTGATAAAATCCCATTTGACCGCAATTACCAAAACGGAGGGCTTCCGCAACCATCAGAATCCGGAATTGCTGGATAAAACCGCCGCTTACCTCTATTCGCATTTTCAACAATACGCCGATACCGTTTTTTACCAGGATTACCTCGCAAACGGGCAACGCTACCGGAATGTGATCGGCGCTTTCGGTACGCATAACCGGGAAAGGATCGTCGTGGGCGCGCACTACGACGTTTGCGACAACCAGGAAGGCGCCGACGACAACGCCAGCGGCGTGGTGGGATTGCTCGAACTGGCGAGGCTGTTGAAAGGCCGGTCGCTGAACTACCGGATCGACCTGGTCGCCTACACGCTGGAGGAACCGCCTTATTTCCGCACGGAATTCATGGGCAGTTACGTGCACGCCAAATCGCTGGCCGACAGCAACACGCCGGTGTACGGCATGGTTTCGCTGGAAATGATCGCTTATTTTAAAGACGGGAAAAAAACGCAATCGTATCCGGTCGGGATATTATCGCTGTTTTACGGCAACAGGGGCGATTTTATTACCCTGGTGAACAAATTCGGCAAGGGCAAATTTGCCCGAAAGTTTGGCAAAAAGTTTAAAAAGGCCGGCACGGTAAAAACCAAAAAATTCACCGGCCCGCGGGCCCTTCCGGGCATCGATTTTTCCGATCACCTGAATTATTGGGATATGGGCTTCAGCGCCCTGATGGTCACCGAC
>CALEYM010000469.1 GCA_937926185.1 uncultured Bacteroidota bacterium
ATAAACCCTCATAAACCCTCAATATTACGGCGCTAAAATCGTAGATTTTTTCAGGAGTATGCACAGGAACATCAAATACGTTATTACGGCAGTCATTTTTTTATCAACCGGTGCCATTTTTTATCAGTGCCAAAACCAGGCGACGGACAAGGCCCCGGATGTTTCGGATATTACAGTGCAGGTGTATCTGGATCGCTTCGACCAGGCGCTTTTTGCCCTGGATACAACCAACATTGAGACGGGCTTAAAAGAACTGGCTGCAAAATACCCCGATTTTTTGCCTTTTTTCCTCACGGAAATTGCGCACGACGAAACCAATCCGAATGAATCGCCCCTGGATGCCATCACCGGTTTTGTGACCGCGCCCCAGGTGCGCCGCCTCAATGATTCCTGCCAGGCTACTTACCGCGACCTGACGTGGCTGCAACGCGACCTGGAGCAGATGATGCGGTATTACCGCTACTATTTTCCTCAAAAACCTGTTCCGCGTTTCGTCGGCGCCGTTACCGAATTTATTGGCGACGCCTACGCGGTGAACGATACCCTGGTAATGATCGGCCTCGATATGTTTCTGGGCGAAAACTTTTCGGGTTACGATCCCCAGTATTTTCCGCGATACCTGCGCCGGCAATTTCAGAAAGACTACATGACCACAAAAGTTGCCATGGCCCTGTCCAGCCGCATCGCCGGACCGCCACCCGGTGAAAAAATACTGGACTACATGATCCACAACGGAAAAATCCTCTGGTTGATGGACCGTTTGCTTCCGGCGGTGCCCGACAGTATAAAAATGGGCTACACCCGCGAACAAATGGAAGGTTGCTACGCCAACGAACAGGAAGTGTGGGCGCGCTTGCTGGACATGAATGTACTTTACCAACCATTGAACAACAAGAACCAGAAAATCGTGATGCCCAGCCCCAGCGCCGATAATGTTTTTCAGGAAGCGCCCGGCGAGATCGGAAACTGGGTGGGCTGGCAAATTGTAGAGGCATATATGCGCCGGAATTCCGACCTTTCGCCGGAAGAACTGTTGAACTTTAAAGACAGTCAGCAATTTTTGGAAAAAGCAAAATACAAACCCAGGCGTGCGGAATGAGGCGACACGAAATACAACCGATGCGATGGACAATAGCCGGACTGGCTTTGGTCTGCTGGGGCTGTTGCTTTTCGGGTATGCGGGCGCAAAACCCGGTAACGTTCGAATCGACAGGGCCGGAACGCGAGGTGACGGAAGGCAACCGCTTCGAAGTGTCTTTTACGCTGAAAAATGCTTCGGGTAAACGTTTTATTGCTCCCGAATTCAAAGGATTCCGGGTAACGGGCGGTCCCGTCGAAATGCGCGGCGCGGGCTTCATCAACGGCCAGTCGTACAGCCATCAAACCTGGAGTTTCGAACTCGAGGCCGGCAAACCCGGCACGTACACCATCGGACCGGCCACCGTACAAACTTCGGCGCAAACCCTGCGCAGCCAGCCGCTTTCCATCCGGGTGGCGCAGGCCCGGCAAGGTCGCGCCAACGCGGCGCCCAACGCCCGCGACAATGTTTTCGTGAGCGGCGAACTCGACCGCTCCGCGCTATGGATCGGACAACAGGCGCGCTACCAGGTTAAATTGTACACCCAGCTCGGTATTGCCGGTTTCGATATTATCGATTTGCCCCCTTTCAAGGGCTTTTATACGCTCGACCGGCGTCGGTTCGACACCCGGACGCAATACGAAACCATCCGGGGTAAACGATACGCGGTGCGCGTGCTGCACGAAGTTGCGCTCTTCCCACAGGAAAGCGGCGAACTGCTCATCGAATCCGCGCGGGTGCGTGTGGACGTTGAACAGGCGGGCGGACTCGGCTCCCTGCTCGGCGCTACGCCCGTGCTGATGCAAACCCAGCCGCTCCGGCTCGTGGTGAAACCCCTGCCCGACCCGGCGCCGGAAGGTTTTACCGGCGGCACAGGGCGTTATCAATGGAAAGTATCGGCCGATAAAGACTCCCTTTCCACCGACGATGCGCTGACGCTTACCGTCACCATCGAAGGCAACGGCGACGCCCGGCGCTTTGCCAATCCGCGTTTCGAACTGCCGGCCGGCCTGGAAGGTTTCGAACCGAAAGTGCGGGAAGAAGAAGAGTACGAGACCGGCGAACAATGGGTGCATGCCAGGACGCTTGAGTATGTCATTTTGCCCAAAGAGCCCGGCGATTACACCTTTTCACCGCGATTGGTTGTATTTGACGCCGACAGCAACCGGTACCGCACCCTGCAGGCCGAACAAGCAATACGGTTAAAGGTTATCCCCGGAAAACACTACGGTCAGGAACAGGCGCTGACCGATACCCTTGCTATTCCTCCCCCGCTGGAGCCGCCGCTGGTATCTTTTTGGAGAACAGCAAAAACCTGGCTGGTATCGCCGGCCTTGTGGGGTAGCGCCCTGGGCTTAGCCCTTATTACGGGGGCGTTGATCGTCTGGAAAAAACGTAAAAAGAAAAACCCCGACACAATCCCGGTGGAAAAGCCCGCCCGCGCCACTCAGAAAGAAGCGCGTGAGCGTTTTAAAAACGTGGCACAATGGATGCATTACAACGATCCGAAGGCGTTTTTTCATGAACTGCTCAAATCCCTGGAAGCGTATCTGGCCGTCCGGCTCCAGATCGAGCCGGCCCGGCTGAACAAAGAGGCTGTGCAGGAAAAACTCGCCACGCTTCAGGCGCCGGAACCTATCGCTCAGATGCTACTGCAAGTGTGGCAGACCTGTGAACAGGCCATTTTTGCCGGCCAAGCCCGTGCGGGCGATGTACAGGCGACCTGGCAAAAAGCCGAAACAGCCGTGAAGCAGCTGGAGGATTTTCTCAAACGCTGAACGATTCCGGAAAGAACTCCCGTAACCGTTTCCGTAACATTACCGGGTAAAGCACCAAATTCCCTTCCAGCAATTCGTCAATGGCGTGCCAGACCGCCCGAAAAGCTAAAGCACTATCCAAAATTTTTACTTCGGGCACGGCAGTAAGCCGCTCGTCGCTCACTTCCACCCGGAATAAAAAAACAATCTCGTGTTTGATTTCGCCGCCGTAGTCAAAAATATTTTCCAGTACGGTCAGGAATTGAGGTTCCGGAATTTCCAGGTTCAGTTCTTCGCGCATTTCCCGGCGGATGGCATCTATGGCCAGTTCTCCGTGTTCGATACCGCCGCCGGGCGGGCGGTAGAAATGGTAGTGGTCGTGTTCATGCCAGAATTCCTGCAACAGCAGCCGGCCGTTGTTTTCCAACAGGCAAAAGGCGGTAGGGCGCATATCGTGGGAGTTTAGGTTGGAGGAAAAGAAACTCTCCAAACGCGCCCGACCCTAAAATAGTTCAGCCGGGATATAAATGTCCAATGACCAATATTCAAGTCTTATGAGCCACCGGTAAAAATTTGACGGACGGCTCCTACACCCCCGGCTCCACGAACGGCACTTTCACCACGGTTGCTTCCAGTTTCTTCGCGCCGGCCACGATCATGATTTTAGTGCCCGGTTCGGCGAATTTGGCCTTTACATAACCCATGCCGATGGGCTGGTCGAGCGTAGGTGAATGGGTGCCGGAAGTGACCACGCCGATTTTCGCGCCGCGGCGGCTTTCAATTTCATAGCCATGGCGCGGAACGCGGCGGTCATTGACCGTAAAGCCCACGAGTTTGCGTTTTACGCCCTCCGCTTTTTGTTTTTCAAAACGCTCCCGGGAGGGAAATTCGCCATTCTTTTTCAGTTTGGTGATCCAGCCGAGGCCGGCTTCGAGCGGGCTGGATTTGTCGTCGATATCGTTGCCGTACAGGCAATAGCCCATTTCGAGGCGCAGGGTGTCGCGGGCGCCGAGGCCGGCGGGTTTGATGCCCCATTTGGCGCCGTTTTTAAACACTTTATCCCAAATTTTGGCGATATCGCGGTTGCGGGCGTAAATCTCGAAGCCGCCGGAACCGGTATAGCCGGTGGCCGATACGATCACATTGTTGCAGCCGGCAAAACGACCGCGCCGGAAACTGTAATATTGGATGCTTTTCAGGTCGATGTCGGTGAGTTTTTGCAGCGCCTCGGCGGCCCTGGGGCCTTGTACGGCGATGAGGCCGGTTTTGGCGGAGATATTTTGCAGTTTTACGTCGAAACCGCGGGCCAGGCGTTTGAGCCAGCGCCAGTCTTTGATTTCGTTGGACGCGTTCACCACGAGCATGTAGGTTTGTACGCCGGCTTCCGTCATTTCGGGTACGTCGTCGAGGCGGTACACCAGCAGGTCGTCGACGATGCCGCCTTTTTTGTTGGGCAGGCAGGAATACTGGATGTCGCCGGGATTTAGTTTGCTCACGTCGTTGGATGTGGCGCTTTGCAAAAAGGCCGCGGCTTCTTTGCCTTTGACAATAAATTCGCCCATGTGGCTCACGTCGAATACGCCGACGCCGGTGCGCACGGTCTGGTGTTCGTCGGTGATGCTGGTGTAGGAGATCGGCATGTTATAGCCGGCAAATTCGGCCATTTTAGCGCCCAGGGCCAGGTGTTTTTCAGTCAGTGGTGTTGATTTCATAAAAGTTGTTTTTCCAGTCAATTTTCATTCTTATTCCTTGGGGGGCGATTTTAGTTTTGCCGCCGGCGCTACTTTAAAATGAGCGGGCCGGTTGCCGTTTTTAGAAGTGGCCGGTTTTTGGCTTTCTGCCGGCGCGGCATCGTCGTCTGGCGTTGCAGCCGGGGCGGCGCCGCCCGAAGGGCCTTTTGGCGCATCCTGAATGATCACCTCGCCCTGTTCCAGGCCCATTCGCCGCCGGATATCGCGGGGCAGGGCGTTTTTATTGACCGTAAAGGAAATAGTATTCAGCCGCATATAGGCTTCCGATACATTGACATAGCCGTCCCGACCGGCATTTTCGCCCCAGGAATTTTTTACCACGTAGTACACGCCGCTGTGGGTTTCATTCAGGATGCCCACGATGTGCATCAGGTGGTCATCCTGGGTTTCCAGCCGGTCGAACAGGCGTTGGCGGTACGTCTGATCCACCACCTTTTCCGGTTCCCAGTATTTGAAGGTATTGGCAATTTGTTCCTGCGATTTTGAGGCCCAGTCGGCTTCGGGCGCCACGGCAATCCCGTCATTGCGGGCAAAACCTTTATTGCTCACGTCGGCGTCCCATTCCACCGTATAGCCTTGCTGAATGGAATAATTCAGGCAACGCATCAGGTCGCCCAGCGGCAGGTTATAAAAGGAGCCGTTGGCAAAATTGTCGGGAACTTCGAGGATAAAACTCGTCCAGAACGGATGATGGGTAAACGACGTGATACTGACGTAATCGTCGGCATTCAGGCCCAGATATTCCCGGAAAGAGACGGGCGTGAACACCACGTCTTTATAGGTAAACTGCAACGGCGCCGGACCGAATTCCGCGTCGAGCGTCTGGTCGATAATTTTCAGCCAGTCTTCCTTCAACTCGCCTTTTTTTGCCTGGGCGATGAATTCGTCGCACTTGTTTTTTAGCGTTTCGAGCAAGCGGTCGTGGTTGAGCGGAGTGTCCGTGTTTTTCCGGCCCGGATACGCGCTTTCCGGCATGATACCGAACCGTTTTATCACATTCAGTTTGTCGTGCGCCAGGCCGCCGTCGTCAAACTGCGCTTTTCCCAGGCGTCGCACGTAGTTTTCACATTTCATGCGGTAGGCGTACCGTACGGTGAACATTTCCGAGAGGTCGTGTTCGCCTTTACCCATCCGGATCAATTCGCTTTCGAGAAAAGAAGTGGTGGAAAAACTCCAGCAGGTGCCGGTTTTTTCCTGGTTTTTCACCGAAGTGGCCGGCAGGCGTTTGTATTCCTTAAATTCGTAGGGTTCGGCGTTTTGCGCGCTCAGCGCGAGGGTAAACGCGCCGAAAAGCAGGAAAAACAATACTTTTTTCATAGCCATATTGTGTTATTTATGTCTGGTCGGGCGCAAAATACGGCGATTTGCCCTTATTCACCCGGAAATTCTCCAACTTCCAGTCCTTCTTTCAAGCCAAGTTGCACCATGATCCGGCGCGAACCGAAGTCCAGCAAAAGCATGTCGTTCAGATACAGCCCGTTGTCTTTTTTGGACAGGCGTATGCCTTCAAGCGTCCGCCCCAGCACCGGTTGCCAGAGCGGAAACGCCCCCGCGCTCACCCGCTGTACCGAAACCCGCCCGTGCAGCGTTTGCAAGCCGCGGGCCGTATCGATCAGCGTTTCGGGTGAAATCACGCGGATGGCTTCCGAATCCTCCCCCGAACTCAGCAGCAGGGCTTCGGGTTGCTCGAAAACCAGTTCCAGCACGTACAAAAACCGGAACGGCGCCTCGCCCGCCTCCGCGCGGTTGAGCCAGAGGTAATAATTGACATCGCTGAGCAACTGGTTTTCAAACGATTGAAAAGCCTCCAGTTCTTCCAGGCGGAAGCAATCGGGCGGGGTTGGATCGTGGCGGATGGGCATGATGAAACGTTGTGATAAGGGAGCGGTGCGTTCGGTTACTGATCTTCCAAAACATCGGGAATGTACCGGCTCGTTTGTTTTTTGCGCAGGCGCGGATTTTAGCGCGCTGTTTGATACAAAAAAACGGATTTTCGGGTAAAAACGAAAATTCCATTTAAAAGTCCTCAAAACAAACTCACATACCCCAGATGAAACTTCGGCGCCCGCCAGTCGAACGGCTGCCCGGCGTCGGGGCGGCCTACGGCGAGGTTGATGCCGAAAATGCCGGCCTGGGTTTCCACGTTAAGGCCCGCGCCCAGGCCCCAGGGGCGCTGAAAAATCCGGTTCCGGTCGGTTCGGTTTTCGATGTAGCCGTAGTCGGTAAAAGCGGCGAGAAAGGAATTCTGGCCAATCAGCAGGCGGAATTCGGCGGTGATCACGGCAAAACGGGTGGCAAACAGGCTTTCCTCGTTGAAGCCGCGCTGGAGTTTGTTGCCGCCGAGGCGGTATTGTTCGTTGGCGTACACGGGTTTTTCTGAAAAAATACCGCCGCCGCGCGCGCCGAGTTTCAGCGTGCTGCGAACAAACAGCGGGATGAAATATTGTACCTGACTTTCCAGCCGGTAACGCGCCGCGCGGCCGGCAATGGAATCGTACAGGCTGGAAAAGCGGAACAGGGTGTCCTGGGGGTCGCGCAGGGATTCGATCAGGTTGTTGCGCAGAATGGTGTTGAATCCTGCCACGCCGCGCAGCGTGAGCGACCAGCCCCGGCGGGGGTTGAAGCGGTAGTCGAGGTTGTTCAGGGAGGTTTCCAGGCCGAAACCGTTTTGGCGCAGGTCGAGCGCGGCGGGCAGCCGCCGGCTGCGCAGCACCTGCGCGGTATCCACTTTTTGCAGGGAGGAGGATTTGTTTTCCCAGAAAAAGGAAATATTGTTGCCGCCTTCGAGCAGGTATTGTACGCCGAGGTTGCTTTGGGCGTCCACCCAGGTGCTGTCGCGCCGGAAAATATTGAGCCGGCCTTCCACGCCGAAGGGCAGGCCGAGCAGGTAGGGCACGCCGGCCTGTACGTCCAGTTTTTGCGTTTCGGGCTTGAGGCGTTCCAGTTCTATCGAAAAGCGTTCGCCCAGGTTCAGGGCATTCAGGAAGGCGGCATTGAGGCTGCCGGTGAGCAGCAGCCGGCCGTCGGTACTGTTGGGTTGCGGCAGCAGGCCGATGATAAAATCGAAACGGCTGGCGCGTTTTTTCTGCAAAAAAAGATTGACCGCGGCCTCGTTGCCGGCGAAGGTGACGGTGGGGTTGGCATTGGGCTCCACAAACAACAGGGTGTTCAGCCGCTCGCGGATGCGCAACACCCGCGCCCGGCTGTACGGGGCGCCCGCGCGCAGGCCGAGGTATTGCGGCAAATAAGTACCGGGCAGGCGAACATTCCCCCTTGTTTTTACCTCCTTAAACGTAAAAAATGCGCCCCGCTCTATGCGCAGCGCGGCCGACACGCCGCCATCCGGGTGGGTTTGCACGCTGTCGAGCCGGATGGCCGCGAAAGGGTATCCGTTGTTTTCGGCCTGTTCCAATATTTGCCCCTGCAGGCGGAGCAAAGCATCGTAGCGCAGGGGTTTTCCGGTGAATAATTTTTCCCGGAAACCGGCGGCGTCCAGCCAGCGCGCTGATTCGGTCGCGGCAGGCCGCAATTGCAACCAGTACATCGGCGGACCGGGGTAGAGGCGGGCCATGTAGGTACTGTCATTGTACCGTTTCAGGCTGTCGAAGGAAGCGCCGAGGTGAGCGTTTTTTTGAAAATGGGCAAGCAGGGAGTGTGCGGCGGCAAACAAGGCCGCGGAATCCGGCGCCGTGAATACGAGGGTATCGGCGGCCGGGCGGTATGGCGCCGGAGTAAAATCGCGTATCAGCGATTCCATTGCGGGAATATCCGCTTCAGACACCGCGAGCCGCAGCGTTTGAGCGCCGGAACGGTTTAAAATGAACAAGGTGAGGGCGAGGGCCGCCCCACCAAACAAAAAATGCCTGTAAAACATCACGCCGCACAAAGGACGTAATTATCCGCTTTTGCGTTGCCCAAGCTAACCAGGAGGAGGTGTCAGATCAGCCCACAACCGGAATATTGGGCACGATCCAGCTGGTCAGTTTCTCCGCCACCCAAAGGATCGGGAACCAGATGATCAGCAAGGTCCAGATCGGCAAGCTGAGGAATACCAGCCACATGAACACGTCGATCAGCAATACGATTGCGATCACCCAGGTAATGATGAGGAGCATAGCCGCTGCATTTTGGTGCGCCGAAACGATCCAGCGCCCGACGATCACCCGCCCGTAGGTGTTGATGAGGCTTTCGTTGGCGGCAGTTTTCGCCACGTAGCGGCACAAACCCGCGAAACAAACCAGCATCACGATCAGGCTGCTGAACACCCACATGACAAATTCCCACATGGGCTGAACTGTCTTCCAGATGCGGCCTTTCCAGGTGGTGATCTGATCTTTGGCGTTGTCAATGGTTTTGACCACCGTGGACGAGTCCGGCACCGAAATGCCGCCACCGCCCCCCGATGGCTCCTCCCGCCTGGGCCGGACGGGGTCGTTGGGCAAACTGCTCACCGCTGCCCGAACCGGGGCGATCTCCGTGTTTTCCACCACCCGTTTTGGTTTCGAGTTGATCTCGGCCACCATCCGGGCTTTTTGCCGGGCGGAGGGTTCGTTTTCCTCCGCATCGTATTCCACCGGTCTGACCGACCCTTTGGCGATTTGTTTTGTCTTAGCCCGCGCCCTGGCTTTTGGCTCCGGGGCCACTTCCGCCGCTTCCGGTATTTTGCGCGATTCCGGCCGGATCAAGGTTGTTTTTCCCTTGTGCACGATCTCAATACCGATGAGTTTGCCGGCGTTGTCGCGGTTGGAAAATTTGCTCTCGTTGAATAAAAGTTGTTCGTAGGTTTTTTTACCGTCGCCCCGCCGTTTGAGTACGGCTTCCCTGAAAATAAATTTGACGGTACCGAGCGGACGGTCATTTTTGTACCGGTGGGATCCTAAATACCGCTCCACCTGCTCGGATTTTGTGGCGGCATGCAAGGCTGTTATGGCGCCGGAAACCAGGAACGCGCAAAACAGTAGCGTAAAACTTTTCATGTTTAAGGCGGTGTAAGTCTTCGATTAATGAAAATTATGATTAACCAGAGAGACTCTGAAGATTAAAAAAGGTTTTATAGGCCCCAAAAATAGCCTGAAAAGGGTAAAAATGCGCAGAAAAGTCAAATTTTAACTAAAAATCCCGCGGCACATAATTTTCGATCAGACGCGCTTTTTTAGCTTCCAGCGCCAGGTAAATTTCCCAGATGGTGATTTTGCCGTCGCGCCCGGAACGTTTGCGGAAGATTTGTTGGCGCCCTCCGGCGTTCTGTGCCACGTACCAGCCGTCGAGGCCGTCGTTTTTGAAGTACGCGGGATTGTCGAAGCCTTGATACACCACCCGTTCGGAAGGCGCGCCGATCAGCGCCGGGGCAAAAATGGCCAGGTAGAGATCGATGGTGTTGTTCAGGGGTTTTTTGCCCGATTGTTCGTATTTGCGCAGCAGGTATTGTTCGGTGAGGTCCATCATAAACACGATGTCGCGGTTCCGGCAGGCGCTCAGCACCTGATCGAAGGAGACTGGTTTACCGTTGTAGGTCATGCTGCCAAGGCCCGCGCGGGTGAATTGTATCCAGCCGGCGGCCACCCCGTCGGTGCGCACCCGGAAAGGCTTCAGGCCACATTCCAGCCAGGCGGCTTCATAAATGGCCAGCGGCGTGGACTGGATTTTGGCTGCCGTTTCGCGTGTCCGCCTGATGACCACGGCTTTTTCGTAAGGATCGACCTGCTTGGACAATTCCGCCTCGTAAATGGCCATCAGGTGTTCTTCGCTGAAATGGCCGTACTGATCCATGTAAACGGGATCCAAAAAACGCTGCTCGATTTCCTGCAACAGGTCGATGAGCGGGTTGCTGAACAACCACAAAAGGGTGCCGAGAATGCCAATCACGATCAGGTTTCTTTTCCCCCAAATGAATATGAAACGGTAGCTTTTTTTCAGAAACTGAAACAAAAACTGCAGGGCCAGCCGGACGATCCGCAATACCTGCAAAGCCAGGTAAACCAGCAGAATACAGACGATCCACCGCAACCAGGTATCCTGTTGGAGCAGGTGTTGGACAAAGTCCAGCATCGCTTTGGCTTCCGGGCGGGAGCAACCCGCTGCCGGCAGGCAAAGCGCGGCGATAATAAAACGCTGTCGCATTACAAGCCGATGATCTTCCGCAAGAGGTTTTCATCCGCGGCGGCGCCGGCAAAATCGTCGAAGGCCCGTTCCGTCACCTTGATGATGTGGTCGCGGATGAACGGCGCGCCTTCGCGGGCGCCCTGCGCGGCGTCTTTGATGCAACATTCCCATTCCAGCACGGCCCAGCCGTCGTAGCCGTATTGGGCGAGTTTGGA
>CALEYM010000470.1 GCA_937926185.1 uncultured Bacteroidota bacterium
TGGAGGCCGGGGAAGGGCAGCGGGTGACGGTGAAAAGCGATGTCGGCGAGTTTGTTTACGAATGAACAGAACTATTTGAAAAATATGAAACATTCCCTTTGGCTTTTAAACGTCGTATGCTGCGGCGCCTTGTTTTTTGCCTGCAAAAGCGACCCGGCAACCAAAATTCCGGCGCTGGAAAAAAGGTATGAAGCCTCCAATTCCCCGGCGCTGGCCGATACCTTGATCCGACTGTATCAGGATGCCGTGAAAATCCGTCCGGAACGAACGGCGGAAAATCTGCGCTACCTGAGCCGCGCGGCGGAACTGAAATTTCTGGTCCAAAAAGACGAGCTGACAGCTGTGCAATGGCTGAATGGCGCCATTAAAAACTACGGCGAAGGCCAGAACCTCACCGAACCCGTCGGCGTGTTGACGCGCATCGGCCATGCTTATCTGTATAAAAAAACGGCTAAATTGGTCACCAGCCCGGACGACGTGGATGAAATGCAGGCGAATCTGCGGAAACACGCCGCCTGGATCGACTCCAGCCTGGTGCGGCTGGAGAAAGAAATGGGCAGCCCGGTGGTCACTGACAAAAAAAAGGCGGACGCTTTTATTGAGATCGCCGAAACGTATGCCAATTTATTGGAAAAATCCAGTCCGGATAAAAAAGTTGATCTGCTGCTGATGGCGGGGGCTTTGGCCAAAACCATCGGAAATCCGAATAAAGCCGTGCAGTTGTATTACAACGTCGGCGAGAAAATGCCCGATCATCCCAAGGCGCCGACGGCCTTGTTTATGCAAGCGTTTATTTATGAAAACGATCTGCAGGACCTGGAAAAAGCGAAAGCGGCTTATGAGTTGTTCCTGCAGCGTTATCCGAACGACCCCGATTACGCCGACGATGCGCAGACGGCCCTGCAATTGCTGGGCAAATCGCCGGAAGAGATTATCCGGCAGTTCGAGCAAAACCCACAGTAAGTCTTTTAAGCCGTGGCCAATTTCGCACTGGAATATGCCCGCTTCGTCCACTCCGCCGGGCCCGGCAGCCGCTTTCGCCTGGCGCCGACACCCTCCGGGTATTTGCACGCCGGAAACGCCGTCAATTTTACGCTCAACTGGCTGGCCGCGCGCCTGCACCCCGGCGCCCGCGTATTGCTCCGCATTGACGACCTCGACGCCGACCGCAAACGACCCGAATATGTGCAGGACGTTTTCGATACCCTGAACTGGCTTGGCCTGGATTGGGACGAAGGGCCGCGCGACCCGGTTGATTTTGAAAAAAGCTGGTCGCAACATCTGCGTTTGCCGCTTTATTTCGAGGCCTTGGATGAACTCCGGAAGAGCGGCTGTTTGTTTGCCTGCGGCAAATCGCGCCGCGACCTCGAACCCTTTCAGGGTAAATACCCGCCGGAATTCCGCAACCAGCATTTGTTATTCGACGACCCAAATGTGGCCTGGCGCATCCGCACACCGGAAAATTTCCCCTTGCCGGATTTTATCGTGCGCCGGCGCGACGGTATCCCGGCCTATCAGCTCGCCAGCGTAGTCGACGATCTGCATTTCGGTATTACGCACGTCATTCGCGGGGCCGATCTGCAGGAGTCCACAAGCGCGCAATTGTTTTTAGCCGAATGTCTGAACCGGCCAGATTACGCCCGGATACAATTTTTACACCATCCGCTGCTGACGGATGAAGTGGGAGCAAAGTTGTCTAAATCGGCCGGCGCCCCGGCCCTGCGGCAATGGCGGGCGGAAGGAAGCTCGCCGGAGCGGGTGTTGAAACAGGCGGCGGCGTGGCTGGGGGTGGATGCGAATGAAGTGGTTACGGTACAGGATTTATTGCGGGGATTTGAAAAGTTGACCCGGTAGTTACACCCCGCTTATTCCATCTCCTGAAACTTCCTGGCCACCTCCATTTGGTACTCCTCCACCTTCTTGGTCCGTTTCCAGTTCTCGGCGGCACACAGGTCGGCCATTTGTTTTACTGTTTTGGCCAGTTCAGTTCCCGGATATTTCTGCTGAATATACGCCCACACATTTTTGAATTCCCCGTCAATTTCATCTGTTTCATAGCTGAATGAGGGCGTATTGTCCGAGCCGTTTGTCAGCACTAAGCGCATCCAGCCTTCCGAATGAGTGGTTTCCTCCCGGAGTGGGAACCAGGGGTTGTCGCGGTTGAATTTTTCCCAAAATGCGGCCTGATCGGCTACTTCTTCGAGGGTTATAATGATGCCGCCATCGTCGAACATCGGGTTGTTTTGCTCGGCGGTGCACTGCCGGATGTAGGCCGTCATGCCGGGCGTTGTTTTAGGCGTAAAAAATGTCTCGAACTTCCGGCAATCGACAATGGGAAATACCGATCCCTCGGCGGTGACGATCCGGAATCCGTTACTGGCCAGCGACTTTGTGGCGGGTTTACTGTTGGGATCGAATTTGCCTTCATAAATGGCATTCATATCCTGATCCGTCCAGTTGACCTTTTCTGTCATGGTGTAAAAAGACCCTTCTCTTTCCATCCGGCGGAAAAATTGTTCCAGGAGGATAAAGACGGCATCGGCCAGCGGGCCGTTGGCATTATTAAAATGCTGTTCCACGTAAGCCCATGCTTTCTCGCCGCTATCGAGAGATTTGGTGTTCAACCCTTTCAGGAAAGTGGCCAATGTGGTGAGCGCTTGCCGGTCGGGGGCGCCGGCGCGTGTGCCGGCGTATAGTTGAATCAGCGCGCCGCCAAAAGCCCAGCCGGCTGCCGGGGCGATTATCCGGTAGTAGGGTGCATTGATAGAAATACCGCGCAGGTCTACCTCTTCCCTATTGGAGGACTGTTCGCCGCTGCCTTCCACGATTTCACCTTCTTTCAGCTGGCCTTTTACTGCCGCGGCGAGATTGGGCTCTTCCCGCAGGCGCAAATTGTCTACGGTCACGGCATACAGAAATAAATCGGGCCGTGATGCCGATGACGGCAGGGGGGCAGGCGCCCCGCCTTTTCCCGGTTTCCCGGCATCAGATTGGCAGGCTTGAAAAAGAAATATCCCCGACAAACAAGCGAGGGCAATTCTTTCAATAAGTTTCATGTTTTCGTCAATAAATTTTGGTGTTGCAAATACGTGTAAAGCAAACAAGGCCTGCTTAGATCAAATTGTAGAC